>QZLB01000063.1 GCA_004796425.1 Desulfobulbaceae bacterium
AGTATGAAACCCTTTCCAACCTCTCTGAACTGCAATCTTTCCTGAGCCTGTTTCATTTTCAGATAATCCTTGTCATTTCTTTCTTGCAATGTGCGTTTGTTCTAAGTTTGCACTAAGTGTGCCAGAAAATATTAGGGAACGGTTATTTTGGCAATTCCCAAGAAGAGCTGGTTTAAGTTGTCGTAAAACGGTGGTTATTTGAGTGGTCCGGTGGCGTGCTGTTTTTTCCTGCCAACAAGTATCAGCGGATTTTGTCAAAACATTTCGGGTGAATACAAAAATTATGTAAACAACGTTTACGTTTCATTCTGGTAAAAGTGTACAACGTTTCCCTTTTAGTCTAAGTTTCGTTCTGCGTTGCAGTTATTTGACTCACCGATTTAGTGCAAATATTCTTTGAATTTCAGATAATTTTGCTGAGGTCCTTTTGACAAAAAGTCTGAAGACCGATACTATGTGTAAACTGAGTAAACAATAGTTACGTGAAATTGAGATAACCGAACGAAGATATACCACTTTTTATAATCGCAAACAAAGTTTACAATTATGGATGATGTTATCGAGAAGCCCGGCAGTTCAAAAAAACAACTTACTCGACTTAAAAATAGACTCACTGAAGTTACCAGTGCCTGGACTATAGACGATTACCGAGCCTTCATCGCCTTTTATTCACAAATACTCCCGGAGTTGATGCACGTTGAGCGTTGCACAATTTACATAATCGAGCAGGAGAGTAATAAAATCTGTTCCATGTTTGGTACCGGGCTGGAGGAACAGCAGATCGAGCCACCCATTGAAGGGAGTATTGTGGGGCAGGTGATAAAATCAGGTATGAGTCGGATTGAGAACCAACTTTCCGAACACACCGGGTTCCATTCTGACATAGAGGCGTTAACCGGGTTTGTCAGTTACAATATGATTTGTGCTCCGATTAAGTCTATCACCGGTACCAGGGTTACCGGAGCAATTCAGCTGCTGAATAAACATGGTAAGCAGGATTTTCTAGCAGAGGATCTGAACCGGCTTGAAGAGATTGCACATTATCTGTCTATTTCGGTTGAATCGGTTCTGGTTAACCAGGAGATTATTACCATTGCCTCTTCCCTTGGGGAAGAGGTTGAACGACTTGGGCGCGATACGGTCTCGGGTATCACCGTAATTGCAGAGAGTGAAGCAATGAGGGAGGTTCTTGATCTAGTCCGGGTGGTCAGCAGCTCCCCGGTCAATGTTTTGATCCAGGGTGAAAATGGCACCGGAAAGGAATTGATTGCGCGAATGATTCATGAACGCGGTGACCGAAAAGATCAACCCTTTGTACCGGTTAACTGCGCCTGCGTTCCGGAAAATCTTGTTGAAAGTGAATTTTTCGGGCACGAAAAGGGCGCATTTACCGGGGCTGACAAAGCCCGAAGGGGATTATTTGAAGAAGCGGGAGGGGGGAGTCTCTTTCTCGATGAAATTGGTGAAATGCCTTTGATAATTCAACCGAAATTTCTCAGGGCAATTCAAGAGGGAGAAGGCAGCAGGTTGGGGAGCAATAACATCATCAACTATGACCTTCGGTTGATCAGCGCCTCAAACCGGGATCTTGCCGCTGAAATCAAAAATGGTCGATTTCGCGAGGATCTGTTCTTCAGACTATTTTCAGTTGAAATCGTGTTACCACCACTTAGAGAGAGAAAGGCAGATATACTACCACTGGCACAACACTTTCTGCAAATGACCAACCAACGTTTCTCCAAGCATGTTGCCGGGTTCTCCACTGAGATAATAGAGTTGTTCGAAAGCTATTCCTGGCCGGGTAATGTTCGTCAGCTGCTTAAAGAAATTGAGCGACTGGTTGCCCTGACCGATGACGGTCAAATTATTACCGCTGAGAGAAGTTCCCGGGAGCTTTTGTCTTTCTTCGACAAACGGAGAAGGCGGAGAAGAGAAACAGACCTTCATGATCTTGCACTTCCGGCTCGAACAAAACGACTTGAAGTCGAGCTGATTAAGCAGGCACTCCAGCGTACCAAGGGTAATAAGACCAAAGCGGCCGAACTGCTCACCATTACCCGGCAGGGCTTGTTGAAAAAGTTGAAACGCTATCAGCTTGATAATTGAGCCTGCCACGCACGCGCGAATTGACTGACCAGCTCTGACCACACCCTTGCCAGCCACTGGCATCATGCCTTAAAGGATCCATTATTATGCAATCATCATCAGAGCGACCTCGCTTGACAGCATATGCGAGGGTGAATAGTTTAACATTAAATTAATAAGCCGGAGGTGAAATAGCATTAATGGATCAAAGTGCGTCAGAACAACGTGCTCTTGCAGTTTTTGTAAAATTACTGCGAGCATCAGATGCGGTCGCTACGGTCGTCCATAGGGAGATCTTGGCAGCCCGGCTGTCAGTCAGCCAATTCGGTGTGCTTGAAGCGCTTTATCATCTTGGTCCACTGTATCAGAAAGAGATTGCTGATAAAGTTCTCAAAAGTAGCGGTAATATGACCTTAGTTATCAACAATCTGATTAAGCGAGGATTCGTTGAGCGAGTCATTTCTGGAGGTGATAAACGCTTTAAGATCTTTGCGTTGACCCGGCAAGGCTCTGAATTAATTGAAACGCTCTTTCCGGCGCATATGAAAAGAATCCAGGAACGAATCAGTGTACTCGATGAAAAAGAGCAAGAGGAACTGGCTCGGCTTTGCAAGAAGCTCGGAACAGCTCAATAGGAGAAGAATCGACATGAGAGATCATGGAGGATTCAACCAAAAATAAGAATGTGGGAGAATAACAGATGGCAAAGATAACAGTTATATATGCTGGTGATTATGGCAATACTGAAAAAATGGCGCATGCAGCGAAAGAGGGTGCCCAGAACATCGAAGGTACCGAGGTTGTAATAAAACAGGCCGAGGAGGTTACCAGTGAAGATTTTGAGTCAAGTGACGGGGTCATCCTTGGTACACCGGTACATATGGGTGGACCTGATTGGCGGGTAAAAAAAATGATCGACACAGTCTGTGCCGGGCTTTGGATGCAAAATCGAATGAACGGTAAAGTTGTCGGGGTGTTTGCTTCCGGTGGCGGGTTTGGCAATGGCGGTGGTGGCGTAGAGTTAACCTTTGTCTCAATGCTCAATAATTTTGCTGAGCTTGGCATGATTATCGTTCCACTGCCAAAGAACACCGAGAACTATGAAAAGGGCGGTTTGCAGTGGGGGCCGTATGGTCGCTCAGCGGACGAGAGCATGGCTCACACGGGTGTCTCAGATGAGGCACTGGAAGTCGTCAAAAGACATGCGGCAAATGTTACAAAAGTCGCCGCCAGGTTAAAGGATCAGGAGATATTTACCCGGGGTTAATCTAAGCCCAGAGGGTGATCACCGGATACGTAGACACCGCTTTAATAATATCAGTTCGAGTAATAATGCCCAGGAACATATCTGAACTGTCCGTGATCGGGATGCTATTTAAACTCTGGGCATACATCACTTTAGCAACACGCCTGATATCTGCAACCGGGTCTGCGGTAATGACAGGCCGGCTGATGATCGACAGGAGGGAGTTTGATTCAACATGCCGGAGAACGCCATCTTCCACGAGGATCACCTCCAGGAGGTTCTCCCTGCTGATAATTCCTACGGGGACCCCATTCTTGCCGACTACCGGTAGTTGCTTTATACCGTGCTTCTCAAGTAGGTAATAGCAATCCTCAACTGAGGAACTGTCTTCAATCGTTATGACCGGACGGGACATGATCTGGGATGCATGATAAATCGGTTCCTCATGTTTTGCTTTAATCATTTTTCGATAGGCATTGACCGCACTATTTTCAACCGGTCTTGTCTGAGACAGCTGATCTTCATTCTCATGTGTTTGCCGATGCTCCCCTCTTACGGGTTTGATCTGCTTGACCCGATAAAGCTCTTCCAGCGTTGATCTGAACTGTAATCCTGTCTCATTATAAACCGCAAACATGTCTTATCTCCTGGTGGAATTGTCCCCTCTGTAAATAGTAAGCATCAAATAAAAAAATACAGTGATTTACAGCTGATATTGCTGATTCCCTATGTGTTCGTGAAGCGGTTGACAAATAAAAAACAGCGTGCACTGGTAGTCGTAAGATTATTGTAAGAGTCGTTTAGTAGTCTCATTCCCAATCAATCTCACAGGCCTGAGAGAAAAACAAACAAAATGGATAATACCAAAAAAAGGAGCAAAAGATGAACATTAATAAACTCGTCGCCGTTTTAGTGATCGCACTCATCACCACCGTTTGTTCTTCTCAGGCATTTTCTGCGCAAAGTGGCGCCGCTGCTAAGCCGGTCGAACAGCTCTCAGATCAGTTGATTGCAAAGATTAACATCAATACTGCTGATGAAGCAGTACTGACAGAGCTTCCGGGAGTAGGTCCCAAAACTGCTGAACGCATTCATCTCTATCGCCAGCAAAATGGTCCATTTAAAACCCTTGATGATCTCCTCAATGTGAAAGGTATCGGGCCGAAGGTTCTGGACAAAATTAGACCCTACGCAACACTGTCGTGATTTTTTAAATGGGAATCGGTTTCGGGTGTATTCTCCTGTGAGGATACACCCAAAGCGATTTCTGATTCATGGTATATTCGATGCGCTTGTTTCGGTGGTTCA
>QZLB01000268.1 GCA_004796425.1 Desulfobulbaceae bacterium
CCCCCTAATACCGGCCTCGCGAAGTGCTTCACCTGAAATGGAGGCATTGTAGCCTGTCTGCAGCAAAATCGGTATGTCACGCCGAATCTGTAAGATTTTTCTTGATAGATCAATGCCGTTAAGCCCAAGCATGGAATAATCAGTAATCACTAAATCAATATCCTGATGTTTGTTTCGAAATTGCTCGAAAGCTTCAAAGGGGGTCTCGCAGGAGATAATGGTATAGCCATATTTCCTCAGATTTCTTTGAGTTGAGTTACGTATCCCAGGCTCATCGTCGACCAGAAGAATGGTTTCAGTGCCATGATTGCTGGTTGCGGTGATTGATTCTGTGTTCCCTTCATTATCAGTTTCGGGAATATACACATGAGTGGTAGTGCCCATCCCAGGCTTACTCTGAATTTCAATCCAACCGTCACATTCCTTTATGATGCCATGCACAATTGACAGTCCCATCCCGGTACCCTTGCCGACCTCTTTTGTCGTGAAAAAGGGATCAAAAACCCTGTCGAGGATGCTTTCTTCGATCCCATCACCTGTATCCTGTATCATGAGATGAGCATAGTTTCTTACCCCTTCACTTTCGGCTCCATTACGATCTTTTTGTGGATGTGGTTCAGATGAGAGGTGAATGGTAAGGCGCCCTCCATTCTTCTCCATAGCGTGAAAACTATTGGTACAGAGGTTTATAACAACCTGTTCCAACTGTGCCGCATCTGCAAAAACTGTTCGAGAGTCATCATCTATTTCGCATAAAACCGCTATGTCAGCAGGTAAGGAAGGCTCAAGTATTACCAGAACATCTTTAATAATTTTGGCTAAAGAGAGATGTGTACTCCGTTTTTTTGACTGTCTGCTG
Organism: Desulfobulbaceae bacterium; assembly: GCA_004796425.1. Classification (GTDB taxonomy): domain Bacteria; phylum Desulfobacterota; class Desulfobulbia; order Desulfobulbales; family Desulfocapsaceae; genus MADRE3. The sequence continues at coordinate 860 of QZLB01000268.1, forward strand.
AATGCCAGAATTTGTTTAACAAGCTCTTTGCCACGTAATGCGGACGTGAGAGCATGTCCAACGTCCTCTTTTACACTTTCTTTATCTCCAGCATAATCGAGTGCCAGCTCTGAATATCCAATAATTGACGCAAGAATATTATTGAAATCGTGCGCTATCCCTCCAGCAAGCGTACCGATGGATTCCATTTTCCTTGCCTGAAAAAGCTCTGCCTCCAGCTTTTCCTTATCCTGTTCGGCTTGTATTACTTCACTTATGTCCGTAATAAATCCGAACCCCCCAACATACTGGCCTGCTTCATCTATAAGTGGTGTTGCACTGACTGAGCATGGTACCTCCCTGCGGTCGTCATTCGTTATGAAGGTGAGATTGTATTTTGATTGAATTCCCTCCCTTCTTTTGTTGATTTGAAGCTCAAGGATCTGTTGTTCTTCCTCTTTGACAAAATCAAAGAGAGACCTGCCGCATATCTCCCTTGCTGGTCTCCCCAGAATATTCTCCATGCTCGGGTTTGTATCTTGAATGACTACTGTTTCGTCCGTTCTAATAAAACCTTCAGCAGCGGTTTCAAGTATTTTTCTCATGTGTCTATAACTTCTCTCTAGCTGTAGGTTTGTTTCAGCATTTTCCCTGAAATATTTTTCTGAGCTTTCGAGATAGCTGTTTGCTCGGTTAATTATCTTGCCGATCTCATCTTGCTCGTGGCCGGAAGGTGTCGAGAGCCTTTTCCCCGTGGTGCTTTCAGGTTCTGTTTCAGAGAAAAAAGATGCGATCCTTGAAAGCGGGCGCGTCAAAAGAAAGTAAAAAATTATCAGCAGAACAAAGGAAAGAAGAAGGTTACGAGCAATTCCAGACGCAAAAACATTAAGGGATCGAGCGTAAAGCTCACCATAAACAATATCGTTGTTTATGGTGAGGTGTAATGTCCCGTATGAGTAGGGGTATTCTCCCCTATACAAATTCCTTTCCCGTTCTTCAAACTCTGAAAACAGCAGCTTTGTAAGCCAGCGGGTAGCGGTCGGATTTGTGGTTGGAGCCTTTTCTTTGGCAAGAATGTTGCCAGCATCCTCGTAAAGCGTTGCCTCACTGATAAAATCGTATATCAGAAGCCCATGGATAAACTCTTGAGCACCTGATCTATCCAGTTTGTAAGCAATATCTGTTGCAGCCGGCAAAGAAGATTCAATAATCTGAGAAACTATTTTTGCCGACTTTTCTTCTTCAGACCTGAAATCAAGAACAATCTGAATGAAGTTAAGAATGATTCCAAAGAGCAGCGCAACACAGACGACGATACGGGTAAGCTTCCATGTTAGGCTTGATCTGTGAAATATGGCCATCGTGATTTACCCGTAATGAATTAATCCTGTACCCCGTAGTACTTCCCTCTACCCAGGTCTTGAAGAATCGAGTCGTATGCACCATTATCTCTGATTAGTTCCAGGCCTTTATTAAAAAGATTCAGATACTTCTGTTCTGGGTCTCCTTTTTTGGAAAAGATGAGATGGTACCTTCTATTATCAACCACCGTTTCTGAAAACGTAATGCGATTTCGTTCATCTTCTGTGAGATTGTTTTCCATAAAATGTTTTCCAACATGCCTTACCTGTGGTACTGCATCAATTCTTTCGGCAAGAAGTCTCTGAAAGAGTGTGTCATAGTTGCCAGCACGCTGGATTGTTAACAGTCCCTTCTCTTCCGCTTTCTCAAAAAAAGGGTAGGCGGTGTGTTGAGTTCCCCCGATAATTTTTCCCCTCAAGTCTTCCACCTCTCTCCAGACAAGCGGTTTTGACTTGAGGTGAAAAAGTACTTCGGTTTCTTCAACAACAATCTCGCTATAATTAAAGTTCTTGGCACGATCAGGAGTGTATACCCAGACAACGCTCCCATGGCAGGTTTTGCCTTCACCAACCCCCTCTACTGCATATCGGTAGGATCTTGACCATGGCAGAAAGACATATTCAACGTCAACACCAACAGCTTGAAAGGCTTCCACAACAATATGTGAAGCCGCTCCATAGTGCGGTAGTTTTTCTGAAAGATATGGCGGCCACTCACCATTGGTGAGACGCACAACATCTCGTTCTTCAGCAACGCTGGAAAAACTTGTGAGTATGTAGATTGAAAACGAAAGGACGAGTGATAGGGCGAATGAATGTCTCATATGTATCACCATTTTGTGTGAATTAAGGGAGATGAAAAATGATTATCAACAGCCCTGTCTTTAAAAAGACCAACACCTTAAAGAATACCGTAATGAGAACTAAAAGATCAAGGAAACCAAGAGGAACAGGGAAAAGAATAAGGAGATCGCAGATATGTTTGAAAGTAATTTTTTTCAACACTTCGAAAGGTAATTTAAAAAGCCCCAAACCTATTCAGGATGGGGCATTTTTAATTCCTGGTGCCGGAGGTCGGAGTCGAACCGACATGAGCATAAGCTCGCTGGATTTTGAGTCCAGTGCGTCTACCAGTTTCACCACTCCGGCGGGGAGTATGTTAGATACCTTAGATAGCAGGCTCCGTCAAGTAATAAGGGATGATTCACTCTTGGCTATGTGGCCACTTCGCGTGTAGACAGGCCCTAAAATAAGGTGTTAATATTAACCCACTAGAGGTTCTCCGGCATCGCTTCGATAAGATCCTCCTGTGGTGGCATAACTTCGCTATCATCTTCCTCTAATGGGATGGGTTCGATAGGTTTCTTCGGGTTATCTATCGCTCTAACCGGCTCCTTCTTAGGTTTCTTGGTCGCTTTGATCTGGTTCTTTTGTTTACTATCCTTCGCTTCCTTCCCTTCCGGGAGCTTACACCCTTTATCTAAAGCAGCCTTTTGTAATGCCTCATATTCTCCTTTCAATTTTGCGAGCTCTTCTTCTTTATCTCCCCCAATCATAAAGAAGAGTGCGGGCCAGAAGAGCACCAGACCGACCGTTAAGGCAACGGTGTCTGTGGACGCTGCATCGTCTTGTTGACCTGATACTTCCATAACGTGCCTATGGACTCTACGAAGCTCTCGAATAATCTCATCACAGGTGTAATTTGCGTATTTTTGTGGTGCAACATACACCGCGTCGACGTTACTCGCTTTCGTAGCGCAGCCCAGAAAATTGGCCGTGAAGATCACTAATACCAGAAGCGTTAAAATCTGTTTCATACGGTGCTCTCATTTGATATGACAGTAAACAGATCAACTGCAACGTACTTATTCTCTGCCGTCGAACCGGCTGGTCGTTGATTGGTACAGATTGGGCCGAGCTGATTGAGATTCCACATAACTTCTCCCCCCCAAGACCAGCTAAACAATACAACTGTCCGTAGTTGCGTGGTTACTAAAAGGCTATCTTAAACAGATTATCTTTTCAATGTATTATGGAGCTTCACCATTAGATTTATAAGCGGACATTCCTGCATTCACCCCCTCTTGCTGTCATTTTAAGGCTATCAACTACGCTCAAATAGGCTCAGAGAAAGTCAAAGAACCCCTCGTTGGGACAGTGAACACATTGAAAATAACATTGAATAAGCCCCTCACAGTCCAGATGAAGAACCCTCCTTCCAGGTCCAATTACTGTATTGGAGACAAAGAATACCAAAGAGGAGCGATTATATGGCACACTCCGCATTAAACGAGGGAAACCCTCAAAGTTGAATAGGATAGGGGGATACTGTCGTTTCTTATTCTGGCGGCTCTAAAAATATCGAGCGCAATTTATAGAAATAATCAAAGGCAGACCAGATTGCCATGATAATCGATGCGTAGATAAGCAGCCGGCCAATTTCGTATTGGTAGGGTACCGGCCAGACATTGAGCGGAAAAATCAGAAAACCTAAGCCGAAATACTGGAGGTTGCTTTTAATTTTGCCGAGCATCCCGGCCGCAACTACTTTTCCGGTGGTTGCCGCAAGCCCCCTGAAACCGGTGACGATAATCTCCCGGCAGATGACCAGCAGGCTCGCCAAAGCCGGCAGTTTACCAAGGGGAATCAGCATAATCAGCACCGTCGTTACCAATGCTTTGTCGGCAAGCGGATCCATCAGCTTGCCCAACACTGTTTCCTTTTTATACTTTCGAGCCACATAGCCATCGGCAAAATCGGTCAGGGCTGCAACCACAAACACACAGAATGCAAGCAACTGGGCCGTTACGGTTTGCTCTATCATGAGAAACACAACTAAAACCGGTATCAGAGCAAATCTGAAACCGGTCAAGATATTGGGGAGGGTAATCAGATGTTTCATTTTCCGTCTTATTTCACCGTGACAATGTCACGAACCTCAATCGAAGCGTTGGGAAAAAGATCCTCGATGGTTTCTATGTTTTTATAACCCCGATAGAAGGCCAGTACCTTCTCGACATAACGTATTGTTTCAGGTATCTGGGGTACTCGACCGATTTTTCTAACCAGCGTTGGACCGGCATTATACGCCGCCAGTGTCAGGGTCAGATTTCCGTTGAACGAATCAAGGAGATAGCGAAGATACCGTACCCCACCGGCTATGTTCTGGCTCGGATTAAATGGATCGCGGACCTTCATCTCCCGCGCTGTTTCCGGCATGAGCTGCATCAGCCCCTGGGCACCTTTGCTCGATACTGCATAACGGTTAAAACCCGATTCGGTTCTGATCACCGCTTTTATCAGATCGGGATCAACCAGATAACGGGTACCATAGTGAGTGATCTGTTTATCGTACCGGGTGGTATCCACCTTGAACGGACCGACCCCCTTGGCCATTGAGCCACCGTGATAAACCCGGGTTCGAAGCGTCGACTTGCGCTTTGATCGAAATGGCTCGCAGCTCGAGGACATGGGTGTATTGGTGATCTGCTTACGTCCCTGCTTATCCCTGCAGACGTAGAGCGAGGCGAATGAATCAGCCGCAGCCAGGCAGAATAGCAGGCCCAGAGACATGACGAAGAAATGTCTGCAGGGTATGGCAAAGCGGTCGTTTCGCATATCTCCCCTGTCCTTATTTAGCCCGCTTTTCCCAATCTGCCAGGAATTGCTTCATACCAATATCGGTAAGAGGATGCTTGGCCAGCTGGGAGATTACTTTGAGTGGAATGGTCGCAATATCAGCACCGATCAGTGCCGCATCCATCACATGCATGGGGCTACGGACACTGGCGACAATTACCTCACTCTGGAAACCATAATTACGGTAAATGGTCATGATATCACCAATGAGATCCATGCCTTCCAGGCTGATATCATCCAGCCTGCCGACAAAGGGGCTGACAAAGGTTGCGCCTGCTTTTGCAGCCAGCAGCGCCTGGGCGGTGGAAAAAACCAAGGTAACATTGGTCTGAATGCCTTCCGCTGAGAGCTGTTTCACCGCCTTGATTCCCTCGACGATCATCGGTACCTTAATAACGATGTTATCACTCATTTTGGCAAGTTCGCGCGCCTCTTTGAGCATCCCATCGCAATCGAGGCTCACCACCTCAGCACTCACGGGACCATCAACAATTCTGCAGATCTCCTGCAGGATCTCCACAAAGGGGCGATCTTCCTTGGCCACCAGAGAAGGGTTCGTGGTTACACCATCAACCATGCCCATCTCAATCCCCTGTTTAATTTCATCAATATTGGCAGTATCAATAAAGAACTTCATTATTCCTCTCCTTTTTCGGAAGTATATTCACGGCAGCATTTTTCACTGCATAAATAGATCTCTTGATCATTTTCCTGAACGACTATAGCCTGTTGTTTCGGGGTCAGTTTACTACAAACCGGACATTCAACAAGCACGTCGGTAATCCTCGGATCATCAGTTTTCCCAGATGATTCAGACTCGGCTGCTTGGTTATTTCCCTGCAGGCTTTTGCGTATCAGGCGATAGCCAATATAGAGCAAAATGGCAAGAATAATCAGTCTTAGTGGCCCCACGTTTGTCGTTTACTCCTGTTGGTGAACTCTTTTGATCTGAGCGGTAATGTAAAATTCTCACTACGATTATTATATTCCGGTCATAAAATAAGTCTAACTATTCCTCGAACTGTCCGTTTTCATACCAGGAATTAGAGGGCCAGACCCCCATGTTAATCTCCTGTGCGGGAACCTGGCCACCCCTGATCTGATTTTCAAGCCTTTCCAACAGCTGATGATTCAACACACCCGTTGAGGGATGGGCAAAGTCAGGTGCCAGTTCGACCAGTGGTTTCAGTACGAACAAGCGCTCGTGCAGGTGAGGATGGGGGATGGTCAATTTAGATTCATCATATACCGATGAGCCGAAATAGAGCATATCCAGATCAAGTGATCGATCCTGGTATCCCCGTTTCTCATTTTTCCTGCTCCGGCCCAATGACCGTTCCACCTCAAACATTAGTTCAAGCAGTGAAAACGCGGAGTGATGGGTCTTCAAACACCCCACTGCATTGGTAAACCAGTGACTGCTGTCCATGTTTACTGGCGCGGAAAGATATGGTGACGACAGTGCAACCAGCTCCACCCCGTCAAAATCGGCAAGCATATCCCAAGCTCTTAAAATCGTTAATGCGCTGTTGCCGAGGTTTGACCCCAAGCCGATATAAACCTCTTCCATCTTCACTGATGCATCCGGTTATCCTGTTTCTGAACGGTTTCGACTTGATTAAAGATCATCAAGTCCGAGTACATCGAACATGGAATAGAACCCGTTTGGCTTTCCTTCCAACCAGGCAGCTGCAACTGAGGCTCCACGGGCGAAATGATCCCTGGTATGCGCCCGGTGGGTTAGCTCTATTCGCTCACCCGCACCCGCAAAATAAACGGTATGCTCACCAACGATGTCAGCTGCTCGAATTGTCTGAATACCGATTTCATTCTCGCCTCGTTCACCGATGATCCCTGAGCGCTCAAAAACCCCGACCTCTGCAAGATTTCTTCCCAACCCTTCAGCAGCAAGCTCACCAAGCTTCAAGGCGGTACCACTGGGAGCATCTTTTTTCTTGTTGTGGTGGGCTTCGACTATTTCGATGTCATAGGCATCACCGAGAATGGCAGCCGTCTTCTTCACCAGTTTAAACATGACATTGACACAGACCGACATGTTCGGTGCCTGAACACAGGGAAAATGGGCTGAAAGCTCTTTTAACTCGTCTACCTCCCGGCTGGAAAGCCCGGTGGTACCGATTACCATCCCTGTGCCATGCTGGGCCGCAATTTGGGCAAACGCCATCGTTGCCTTGTGGAAGGTAAAATCGATGATCACGTCACCCTTGGTGACAACAGCCTCCAGCCCCTCTTCGATAATTACTCCATTGGTTCCAAGACCGGCAATTTCTCCTGCGTCTTTTCCGATCCCGGGGCTCCCGGCAGCTTCAAAAGCGGCCTGGTACGTGAGTTGCGGATGGGCGTCGACCATGACGCCAATCCGCTGTCCCATTCTGCCGGCAGCGCCGGCTATAATTACATTCATCATCTTTTTCCTGAACAGAAAAGGTTACCGCATACCAAGCCGATTCAATTCAGCTTTCAACGCTTCAGTTGTTGCTTCATCTGCTTCAGTCATTGGTAATCGAGGCCGGGCATCACGCATTTTCCCGAGCAATTCGAGTGCCCGCTTCGGTGCCGCCGGACTGGGGTACATGAACATCAGTTTCATCAACCTGAAAAGTCGATAATGCTCACTTTTTGCCCGCTTTGCATCACCCTCAAGCGCTGCCTCCATTATTCGGGCCATACCACCCGGGTCAACATTGGAAACGACCGAAATAACACCTTTACCACCGATAAACATGGTTGGCATGGAGGTGAAATCATCACCGGAAACCAGAATAAAATCATCAGGACAGAAGCGGATGACATCACTGATCTGCTCCAGATCTGCGCACGCCTCCTTGATTCCGATGACCTGTGGAATCTCTGCCAGCCGGGCCACGGTCTTGGGCTGGATATGGATCACCGTCCTGCCGGGCACATTGTACAAAAACATTGGTATATCAACCGCATCCGTGATTGCCTTAAAGTGCTGGTAAAGCCCTTCCTGGCTCGGTTTGTTGTAATATGGCGCAACTGAAAGCACTGCATCTGCGCCGCTCTCCTTGGCACTCTGGGTCAGCTCTATTGCCTCAGCCGTGCTGTTGGCGCCCGTTCCGGCAATGACCGGTACTCTGCCGGCAACAGTTTTTACGGTCAGATCGATAACTCTTTTATGCTCAGCAAAATCCAGGGTTGCTGATTCTCCCGTTGTCCCACATGGGACGATACCGTGAATACCATTGGAAATCTGGTATTCAATCAGTTCAACCAATCCCTGCTCATCAAGTTCACCATCAATAAAGGGAGTAACCAGTGCGGTGATCGCGCCGTGAAATCGCTCCATGACTCCTCCTGTCTGTATATGTTCCAAAAAATCTAGATAAAAAACGGTATTAGAGAAGTGCCTCGGATGTCAGTTCTGCACTATATATGATCCGGGCAGGTCCCTGCAGTGTCACTTCGTCAAATGAATCACCACGCTTTATAAACGAAACAACCAGTTCCTCTCCTCCACTGGTACGGATCCGTGCCGGTATGTCTGCCTCGCCTTTCAGGCTGGCGATAATACCCGCAGCAACCACGCCAGTGCCACAGGCTCTGGTTATCTCTTCAACACCTCGCTCATAGGTCTTTACCATCAGCACCCCGTCTGTTCCACGAGACACGAAGTTCACATTGGTGCCGGCTGGTTCAAACAATTGATGAAATCGTATTTCTTTGCCCCAGTTTTTGGCAGAGTTCTGGTCTGTATCAGCGAACAGTACCACGTGGGGTACACCCGTATTAATGAATGTCATCGGATATTCCTCGCCCTCCAAAGATATTGGCGGAAGCTCCCGGTAGCCAAACGGTTGAGTCATCCCAACCCGGACCTGCTCACCAGCTCCTAAAATCTCTGCTGTAATAATCCCGGCAACGGTTTCAAACTTCATCACCGCAGGGGCAATCTCGTGATCATGTGCAAACCTGGCTGCACAACGCGCTCCATTGCCACACATCTCAGCAACCGAGCCGTCACTGTTATAGAATTGCCAGCGAAAATCAACGGTTGGTGACGGTTCGATCAGGATCAGGCCATCTGCTCCAACGGACACACAACGGCGGCACAGTGCCGCAGCAAGTGAAGGTTGCTCGTCAGCAGTTATGAGCCGGTCCCGGTTATCGATTATGATAAAATCGTTACCGGCCCCGCTCATCTTGGTCGCATGAATGGGAAATAATGAACTGTTCATTGCACATACCCTCAGCAGCTATGTGCTTATCGGGCCTGTAATTATTATCTGGTTGTCGCCTCTTTAGACGGGTCTGATTCGTTTGCTGGTTTACTCTGATCAATTGCGGTGATCGAATAATATGCCCGTTTATCCTCAGGGACATCATTATCAGCATACATGGTAAAATCGACACTCAACTCACCCATCAGCTCGGGCGTTTTCTGGTCTGAGAATCTCCGGTAAACTCGGTAACCCATTACCTGGGGATCATCAGGGCGATCCCAGAATACCCTGACACCGGTAGCGGTACGTACCGCCCTGACACCAGTCGGTGGTAAGGGTGGTGTCTTGTCAACCGGTGTCGCATCAACCACCTCACTGATGCCACCTTCGACCAGATAACCTTCAACCGTCTGTTGTGCTTGGACCTTGTAGAAGTATTTCTGGCCGTTGACGACCGGCCTGTCGATATATTTATCAACGGCTACCGGCTTGCCAACAGGAACAAACTGTTTACCACCGGTCGACCGTAACACCTGGTAACTCACTTCGCTCTCTACAGGTCGACTGTCTATCAGGGTTGTGACGGGTTCCCATTGTAAAATAATTCTCGAATCATCCGGTTTGGCGATTACAGACTCAGGCGCACTGGCCGGTACATTCCAAACAAATGAGATCACATTTGAATCGGCACTGTCTGCCCACCAGCTATTACGGGCTCTAAGCTTATAAAAATACATGTGTCGTGATCTCAGCAGTGAAGCGCGGTAATCACCAACCCTCCTTCGTCCTTCATCAGAAGTCACACCACCGGGAATTTCTGCCAACTTCGTAAAGGGAATAGGACAGGTTGCACAATAGTCTTTCAGCGGCATCACCGCGCGATATAGGTCAAATGAGGAGATATCGACAATATCTTTGCCCCCGATGGTTCGATCGGGAAAGGTCCAGCTCAGTGTTACACCGCTTTCATCGATTGAATAGCGCAGATCATCAATCGCCACCGGAACCACGGTCTCGGGAGGAACTGGATCGTTTTTAAAACCGCACCCAGCAAAAAACAGCAGTGTTCCCACGATCAAAAATGCGCCTGCTACCCGAACGGTGTGTTTGCTCTTCATTCCGATATCCCCATCTGTTTTTCTGCAGTGAGAAGCGCTTCCTGAACCCTTTGAGAGCTCGTTCCGCCTTCTGATATTCTACTATCTACTGAACCCTGCACACTCAGCACCTCAAACACATCTTTTGAGATTACAGGTGAAAACTGCTGCAATTCGGCAACACTCAAATCTGACAATTCACAATTCTTATCAAGACAATACGCGACAGCTTTGCCAACTATACCATGTGCTTCCCGGAATGGTACATCTTTCAAAACTAAATAATCAGCAAGGTCTGTGGCGGTCATAAAACCGGTTGTCGTCGCCTGTTCCATTACCGTAGTCTGAAACTCCAGATTCTCCAGGAGCTCGGTCATAATTTGCAGCGAGGCCGATACCGTATCCAGTGCATCAAAGACCTGTTCCTTGTCTTCCTGAAGATCACGATTATAGGTCAGCGGTAAGCCCTTCATCAAAGTGAGCAGTGACATCAGGCTACCAACGACGCGACCGGTTTTGCCCCTGATTAATTCGGGAATATCCGGATTTTTCTTCTGTGGCATGATCGAGGACCCGGTACAAAATTTGTCGGCAATCCTGACAAAATCAAACTCACTGCTGGCCCACATTACCAGCTCTTCTGCGAGCCTGGAAAGATGCAGGTGGGTCATGGTACAACAGCTGACAAATTCGATGGCAAAATCACGATCACCAGAGGTATCCATTGAATTGCGTGTGATGCCGTCGAAACCGAGTTCATCGGCAACCTGCTGCCGATCGATCGGCAAGCCACTACCGGCCATCGCAGCACAACCAAGTGGGCTGATATTAATTCGTTTACGGCAGTCGATAAACCGCTCCCGATCCCGACCGAACATCTCAAAATATGCCAGCAGATGGTGCGAAATCAGCACCGGTTGAGCTCGCTGCAAATGAGTATAACCGGGCATCAGGGAGCCAAAATACTTGCGGGCCAGTTTGACAAAACTGCGTTGCGAGTTTTCCAGCAGCGTCACCATCCGATCGCATTGATCACGCAGGTAGAGCTTTAAATCAAGGGCAATCTGGTCGTTTCTGCTCCGCGCCGAATGCAGCTTGGCTCCCGCGGGACCAATCTTGTCCACCAGTGCCTTCTCAATGTTCATGTGCACGTCTTCAAGTTCTTTCTTGAAAACAAACCGGTTCGTTGCAATCTCCTGCTCAATCTCCTGGAGTCCGTTTAGAATGGCGGCCAACTCGTCTTTTGCCAGGATACCATTGGCGGCGAGCATGCGGGCATGCGCCATACTCCCCATGATATCATAGTGATACAGACGGGAGTCGTAATGAATGGAGGCGGTAAATTCCTCCACCGAGGCAGCGGTAGACTCTTCAAACCGGCCACCCCATAACTTCTGCTCCGAACGCTTTTTCGTTTCTGTCATAATCCTGATCTATCCTTTCTGTAAGGACTGGATTTTCAACCGCAACCCATTGAGCCGGATAAAACCGGTTGCATCGGCCTGGTTGTACACCTGGTCCTCTTCAAAGGTGGCAAAACTCTCCTGGTACAATGATCGGTCGGACTTTCTGCCGACCGGGGTACAATTACCTTTATAGAGTTTCAGGCGAACCGTTCCATTGACCGTTGCCTGGGTCTCATCCATAGTTTTCTGGAGCAGTTCCCGCTCGGGTGAAAACCAGAAGCCGTTATAAATTAACTCGGAATAGCGTGGAACCAGTGAATCACGGATCTTCATTACCTCACGATCCAGAGTTATGGTTTCGAGATCACGATGAGCGATTCTTAAGATGGTACCGCCTGGCGTTTCATAGACACCGCGTGATTTCATCCCGACAAATCGATTTTCCACCAGGTCGAGCCGACCGATGCCATTCGCTCCACCCAACCGGTTCAGCGCGGCAAAGAGATCATACGGCTTCAGTGATTCACCATTCAGCGCAACCGGGTTTCCGCCGTTAAAACTCAGCTCAATGTAGGTTGGAGTATCGGGTGCGTTCTCTGGTGAAACTGTCATCTTAAACATCGACTCATCAGGCTCGTTCCAGGGATTCTCAAGAATGCCACCTTCAAAACTGATATGCAGCAGGTTCTCATCGGATGAGTACGGTTTTTCCTTGGTAACCGGAATCGGAATATTGTGTTTATCGGCAAATTCAACCAGTTTCTGCCGTGAGTTCAAATCCCAGATACGCCACGGGGCGATAATCTTCAATTGTGGATCAAGGCCAATATAGCCAAGCTCAAACCGAACCTGGTCGTTTCCTTTACCGGTGGCCCCATGACTCACGGCATCGGCACCTTCCTGGCTGGCGATGCGAACCTGTTCCTTGGCGATGATCGGCCGTGCCAGCGAGGTACCGAGCAGGTAGGACCCCTCATAGATGGCATTGGCACGGAAGGCGGGAAAAATATAATTTTCGACAAACTCTTCTTTCATATCAGAAATAATAACTTTTTCCGCTCCGGTCGCCATTCCTTTGGCGGTAACGGCTTCCCAATCCTCCTCCTGACCGATATCTGCCGCATAGGCCACAACCGGGCATTGGTATTCTTCTGCCAGCCATTTCAGGATTACCGAGGTATCCAGTCCCCCCGAATAGGCCAATACTATTTTCTTAACATCCATTATAAACCTCTATTTAAATGTGGCACCGCTTCAGCTGATCAGTTTTTCCAGTATCGCCTTGTGCATGTGCATCTTGTTTTCTGCCTGATCAAAAACGACCGACTGATCAGATTCAAGTACGTCCTCTGTTATCTCCTCTTCACGGTGAGCAGGCAGGCAATGCAGGACAATCATCTCGGGTTTGCCACTGTCAAGAAGTCTCTGGTTCACCTGGTACGTCTCAAATATTTTCAACCGTTCAACCTGCTCTTCTTCCTGCCCCATCGACGCCCACACATCAACATTGAGTGCATCAGCACCAGCAACCGCCTTGTGGGGATCCCGAACCAGGGTAACCGCTTTGCTCGCCGATACCTGGGCCCGTTTTAAAATATCAGGATCAGGATCGTACCCTTCCGGACAGGCCAAGGTGAGCTCAAAATCCATCAGAGCGGCCGCTTCAATCCATGAGTTTGCCATATTATTGCCATCTCCTACCCAGGCAATCTTCAGCGCATTGATCGGACCTTTCTCCTCGACAACGGTCATAATATCGCTGAGCACCTGACACGGATGATGCAAATCGGTCAGGGCATTGATCACCGGTACCGTGGCATATCGAGCCAACTCCTCCACCACTTCCTGGCCAAAGGTTCTGATCACCATACCGTCCACATACCTCGACATCACCCGAGACATATCTTTAAGCGGTTCAGACCGGGCCAGCTGGGTATCGCGGGCTGAGAGAAAAATCACCTGTCCACCCATTCCATACATCGCTGACTCAAAGGAAACCCTGGTCCTGGTCGATGGTTTTTCAAACACCAACCCGATAATGCGGCCAGATAACTGGCTATGATTAATACCTTTTTTCCGCTCACTCTTGAGCTCTATGGCTCGATCAACCAGCTCCTGCATCTCCTGGCTGGAAAAATCATTTAATGATAAAATATGTCGTGTCATCGCTCTCACCTGTGATTCGTTCACACGCCGTTTCACTCCACCGCGTGCTTTTGAGCTCCGCGCAACACTCATTCATTGCAGGGAAAACTCGTATCATTACATAAAACAAGGATGTTTTGCAAAGGATTTTGCTTTTGCCCCGGCTTCTGCGCCGGCCACGTGGATCGTGCTACCTGTGATAGTCGGAAAGGACTTCCGACAGGGCGTATACCATCTGATCTATTTCATCACGTGTAATTAGAAAAGGCGGCACAAAGCGCAGCACACTATTGCCCGCAAAATTAATCAGAAAACCTTTCTCAAGCATTTTCGAGACAATCTCTGCACCAACCGCGACCCCTTTATCGGTAAGAACCAAACCACGAATCAAACCAAGTCCACGGACCCCGCTCGCCAGTGTGGGGAATTGCATTGCCAGCTTCTCAAGCTGTGAAGCGAGGTAATCACCCTGCTCATTCACCCCAGCAAGAAACCCGTTTGCCAGCATCACTTTCATGGTTGCCACTCCCGCAGCGGCTGCAACCGGGTTGCCCCCGAAGGTTGAAGCATGGGTGCCCGGGACAAGCTTGGCTGCCAGGGTCTCATTAGTGAGCATCGCTCCGATTGGCATTCCGTTGCCAAGTGCCTTGGCCAGGGTCATAATGTCCGGCTCGATGACGGTGTGCTGATAACCGAAGAGTTTGCCAGTGCGACCCATTCCGGTCTGCACCTCATCCAGGATAAGCAGCAGGTCGTGGCGGTCGCAGAGCGCTCGGATACCTTCCAGGTACTCCTGCTCCAGCGGTCGCACACCGGCTTCCCCCTGAAGTGGCTCACACATGATCGCACAAGTATTATCTGAAATCAGTGATTCTATCGCTTCAAGGCTGCCAAAATCGGCATAGACAAACCCCTCGGGCATCGGTTCGAACCCTGCGTGGAATTTCGGTTGAGCCGTGGCAGTCACGGTTGCCAGAGTTCGACCGTGAAACGATCCCTTCAGGGTAATTATTTCATATTTTCCCGCAGGCGAACAGATCCGGGCCAGCTTAATCGCCGCTTCATTTGCCTCTGCGCCACTGTTGGAGAAAAAGACCTTATCCGCAAAACTGTTGGCCACCAGTAATTCCGCCAGCTCGGTCTGCGGCTCGGTATAATAAAAGTTAGAAACATGAACAAGCGATGCGGCCTGTTCACTTACTGCCCGGGTCACTGCCGGATGGCAATGGCCCAGACTGCAAACTGCAATTCCTGATAAAAAATCAATATACGTTTTTCCGTCTGCATCAGTGAGTGTACAACCCTGCCCTGATATCATAGCGGAGGGATAGCGCAGATAATTACCGATAAAGACTTTATCTGCCCGCTTCTTTAATTCACTATTGGTTGGTTTCATTATACGATCTCCGTACCTACACCCTCTCGGGTAAACATTTCAAGTAATATTGCGTGCTCCAATCTACCATCGACAATGTAGGTTTTCCTCGTACCCTGCTTCAACGCATCCCGGCAGCAATTGACCTTTGGTATCATCCCTCCGGCAATGGTGCCGTCTGAGATCAATCCATCAAGGTCATCCACCTTCAGCGATCTAAGCAGATTTCCCTCCTTATCCTTTACTCCTTCTACATCGGTGAGCAGTATCAGCTTCTCTGCATTCAAGGCACCGGCAATAGAACCGGCCACCAGGTCCGCATTGATGTTATAGGCCCGACCATCATCACCGACTCCAACCGGTGCAATCACCGGAATAAAATCCTCTTGCTTCAGTGTGGTCAAGACTTCAGGGTTAATTCGGGTCACTTCGCCAACCCGACCAAGATCAATAATTTCCGGTGGGGCTTTTTCCATGGTATCACCCGAAGCAACAGAGACGTGCATTTTCTGCGCACAGACCAGATCTCCATCTCTTCCTGAAAGTCCGACGGCCCGTCCACCATTATGGTTAATCAAACCAACAATTTCCTTATTGACCCGACCAACTAGTACCATCTCAACTACATCCATTGTTTCCCCATCGGTAACCCGCATTCCCTGAATATAATTGGGTTTAATCTCGAGTCGATCGAGCAGATCGTTGATCTGCGGCCCACCACCATGAACGATAATAACATTAACCCCGATGTGATTGAGCAGGATGACATCAAGGGCAAATTGCCGCTTGAGATCTTCATCAACCATTGCATGACCGCCATACTTGATTACGACCGTCTTATGTCTGAACTCCTGAAAATAAGGCAAAGACTCTACGAGGACCTTTGCACGTTCAATGCTCTCTTTCATAGTCTGTCACCGTATCCGCCACAATTGGTGGCTCGATACCGGTATGGTAATTCTGATTGAATTTTATCTTGAGGAATAAATTGTTCGACCCGAAAAGTCTGATCATTGTAATTACAAGAAACGGGGAAGTAAAGAACTCTTTCTAATCTTTGATACCACTTTGCTTTACTTTCAGGTCGTGGTAGGCTATAACAGGCTCGGTATTTGCATTAGCC
>QZLB01000315.1 GCA_004796425.1 Desulfobulbaceae bacterium
CAGATATTTGATTGCTCAGAGGGCAGTCTCAACTTAAGTTTCGAGGAACTGCAAATAACCGCAGACGCCTACTCAGCTGCTGCAGACCGTTTCGGCCGCCGAAGAAAACTCGCCCTCATTGTCCAAAGAGATCTTGATTACGGTAAGACAAGACAATATGAAATGTTCTTCGACTCCGGCCCTGAAGTATTAATCAGAACATTCAAAACATTAGAAGATGCCCAGCATTGGATAGGAAAGACAACATAACGGGAACTAACTGCTCACCCCACCCTTCACCCCCTATCACATCCACACAAAAAGGGGCTCCCCCCTAACAATTTCAGGATATTTTTTGACTAACCATCGCTTTCGCATATAATTCAAAAGGGGATTAACTATCCAGACTACTTATATGGTTGAAGCATGCACTCCAGTACCATAACAAATCCAGATGAATTCTACTTGAATCTAATCTGAGGTGTACTAGGTACCGCTCTATGGTTTCAGAGACAGCAAGTAACTATCAACTTCCCTGAAACATCAGCGCTTTGGTACTAAATGAGATAATCTCGAGAGGCAGAACTATGGAACACGCACATTCAATTCTCGTGGCAGAGGACGAACCTCAAATCCGAGAAGCGACATGCAGATTGTTAGGCCGGGCTGGATTTGAAGTCCTCGAAGCTGCGACAGGCGAAAAATCATTGCAATTGGCCAAGAACTATAAGCCTGATCTTATTCTGCTCGACCATGATTTACCTGATATTAATGGTGATGAAATCTGCAAGAGGCTAAAATCGGACCCCAGTACATCTTTTATTTATATCAGCATACTCTCTGGAAAAAAAATCGAGTCCCAAGATCAATCCAAGGCTCTTGACTTTGGAGCAGATAACTATCTCACACGCCCCATAAGTAACAAAGAACTCATTTCACGTGTCAACGCTATGTTACGGGTTATTTCTAAGGAAAGAGCGTTAAACAAGGAAAAACACCAGCTAGAGACCTTACTTGAGCACAGATCCAATGAATTACAGAAAAGCGAGCAAAGGTTTCAGTTAGCGCTTGAAGCCACGGGTGATGCACTCTGGGACTGGAATGTTGCTTCCGGAGATTGTTTTTTCAGCCCAGGTTGGTATACGCTTCTTGGTTATACACCTGCCGAACTCCCCCCAATCTACAATACGTGGCTAAACCTGCTCCACTCTGATGATCGGTACACAGTAGAGAATACCATATCCCGTCACCTATTGGTTGATCGCCAATTCTCAATGGAATTTCGAATGCGTTCCAAGAACAACCAGTGGCGGTGGATGCTTGCCCGTGGCAAAACCATTGAGCGGGACGAACAAGGCGCTGCACTCCGAATGATTGGCACTCATATCGACATCACCAAAAGAAAAGAACTGGAGCTTGCCCTTGTATGCTCAGAAAATATACTCCGCGAGAACGAAGTTTCTTTGAGATTGTCGCTTGATGCGGCCCAGGCAGGTACCTGGACCTGGAATGTCGCTACTGGTGAGGTTATCTGGGACAATCGAATGCAAGAGATTTTCGGCCTTGTCCCCGGATCTTTTGACGGCTCATTTGAAGGGTGGAAAGATCGCGTTCATCCCGACGACATCAACCTGGCAGAAGAGAAAACCCTGCAAGCCCTGAATAGTGGAGGAAGTTACTCTCATGAATATAGGGTCAAAGGCAGAGATGGCAACTGGAGAATTGTTCAAACTAATGCTGCAACCCTTACCGATGAACAAGGAAACCCTTTACGCATGTCTGGTTTTGCCACCGATGTTACTGCACAACGCAAAACCGAGAAACAATTACAGGAAAGCAAAGCGTTTATGCAGTCCATTGTAAGCGTGGCGCCCATTGGTATTGGGGTCGTCGTTGACCGGGTATTAGGCGAAGTTAACGAAACATTCTGCAAAATGGTCGGATACTCACGTGATGAGCTCATCGGTATATCTTCAGAAATACTCTACTCTTCAAGAGCTGAATACGAACGGGTAGGTGCCGAAAAATATACACAAATCAAAAACACTGGACAAGGTTCAGTTGAAACAACGTTTAAACGAAAAGATAACACGTATATTACTGTTATCCTCAGTTCTACCCCAATTAATCAAGATGATCTCAGTGTTGGAGTAACCTTCACCGCACTTGAAATCACCGAGCAAAAAGCCGCTTTAACAGCCTTGAAAGAAAGTGAGGAAAAATATCGCACCATGATGGAGGCTTTAGATGAGGACATCTATATCTGTTCTCATGATTTTCGTATTGAATATGTCAACCCTGCAATGATCAAAAGGCTCGGCCGTGACGCCACAGGAGAGATCTGCCATGAGGCTATTTATGGTTCCAAACAGAAATGTGACTGGTGCCTACACGCCAAGGTGATGGCGGGACAAAACGTAAGAACAGAGTTGAGTAGTCCCACAATGCCTCAAACATATCTGGTCTCTCATTCCCCGATAAATAACTCGAATGGTACGGTTTCAAAACTCACGATCAGCAGGGATATTACCGAGCAGAGGAAAACCGAAGCACTTCTTGCCCAAGCTCAAAAACTCGAAGCAATTGGCACCCTCGCAGGAGGAATCGCACATGATTTCAACAATATACTCGCACCAATTATTGGAATTTCTGAAATTTTACTGGAAGATTTAGAGGCTGAATCTCCCCATCATTCTCAGGTCCAGTCAATCTTGAAATCTGGTGAAAGGGCTGCATCACTGGTTAAGCAAATTCTCGCCTTTAGTCGACAAACGGATGAGAAGTCTTTTCCACTGGGAATCCAACTCATTTTGACAGAGGTCTTGAAGCTTTGCCGCTCATCAATCCCGGCTGACATCAAAATTGATCGGTATATTCAGAAAAATTGCGGCCTAATAATGGGAAACCCAACACAGATACATCAGGTTGCCATGAACCTCATCATTAATGCCTACCATGCGGTAGAGGAAAATGGTGGAAGTATCAAAGTTTCTCTAGAGGAGGCCCATCTTGATACAATAGATTTCAATGATGCAAATCTGCAGCCAGGAAAGTACGCGGTGTTTACTTGCACTGACACCGGTTGTGGAATGCCTCCTGACATCATAGATAAAATTTTCGAGCCGTATTTTACTACCAAAGAAAAAGGGAAAGGTACCGGTCTGGGGCTTGCTACCGTTTATGGCATCGTTAAAAACCACGGCGGAGAGGTTAAGATTGAGAGCACACCTGACAGTGGCACAACTGTCCAGGTCATATTTCCTATCATAGCAAACCTAACAGAGCATGCTTCCAAAAAGGAAGCTGAAGAAATACCAGTAGGTCAGGAACACATACTGATAGTAGATGATGAACAACTATTACTAGGCTTCTTAAAAACAATGCTCGAACGGCTGGGCTACCAAGTCACTTCGACAATTAGCGGTGTTGCTGCTTTTGAGATTTTCAAGACAAATCCGGACAAATTTGATCTTGTAATCACCGACATGAGTATGCCTCACCTGCCTGGAGATGAACTCATTCAGAAACTACATACCATCAAGCCTGAACTCCCCGCTCTACTCATGACCGGTTTTAGCGAGAGAGTTGATGAAGAATCAGCAAAGACACTCGGGGCGAGGGCCTTTTTGATGAAACCAATCATCAAAAAACAACTGGCGAAACTAATAAGGGAAATCTTTGATGAAAAACCATCCTAGCACTTAGATCAAAACTGATACAAAGGTAAAAGACCAACCCACAGTCAACAAGAATTTCTATCAAATATAGACCATGTCAGATATCCTTATTTTAGATGATGATACAGAATTATGTATGATGCTCCATGAGCGGGTGAAAAAAAGAGGACATATCGCCACCGTAACCCATACCCTTGAAACCGGTGTCAGAACAGCAGAAGCCAATTCTTTTGACGTTATCCTCCTGGATGTTGATCTCCCTGATGGAAATGGTCTGGAATATATCCAGCGATTTAAGAATTGCCCGTCAGCTCCCGAAGTAATCATCATCACTGGTCAGGGGGAGGCTGATGGTGCTGAGAATGCTATAATCAATGGTGCCTGGAGCTATATCATCAAACCACACGTTATCCGGGAGCTGGATTTACATTTAACCCGAGCGCTTCAGTACCGGAAGGAAAAGCAAAAAATCACCCCTGTTCCCGTATCCTTAAAAAGAAACCGAATTATTGGCACAAGCAAAGGGGTAAGCAAGTGCCTTGATCAGGTTGCACGGGCGGCCGCATCCGATGTGAACGTACTTATTACTGGTCCCACCGGAACAGGAAAGGAGTTGTTTGCCAAGGCAATCCATGAAAACAGCGAGCGCAATTCCCAGAATTTTGTCATTGTTGACTGCGCAGCCCTACCTGAAACGTTGATAGAAAGTACACTCTTTGGCCATGTTAAGGGCGCCTTTACGGGAGCAGATAAAGAGCAGGATGGACTCGTCAAGCATGCCCATCAAGGAACACTCTTTTTGGATGAAGTGGGAGAACTTCCAATATCAATACAAAAAACATTTCTGAGACTTCTCCAGGAACGAGAATATAGACCAGTCGGTTCTCCAAGACACCAGTTCAGTAACTTTCGACTTGTCGCAGCTACAAACCGCAATCTTGAAGCGATGGTCCAGGAAGGAACTTTTAGGAGCGACCTACTTTTCAGACTTGAAGCATTTGTCATTAATCTCCCCCCGCTTAAAGAGCGGATTGAAGATGTTCGAGAGCTGGTGACCTATTTCATCAGCCAGCTGTGTGAGCGTTACAATACTGAATCAAAAGGTATTGCCCCGGACCTTATTGAAACACTCTCAGCATATGATTGGCCTGGTAACATACGGGAACTATACCAGACAATCGAGCAACTTTTCACAAACCAGTCATTAGGTCCAACCTGCTTCTCCTTTCACCTGCCGGAAAAATTTAGAATATTGCAAGCTCGCGCAAGTGTGGACAGCATGCAGAACCAACCGGAATTGGTTGATGCGAAACAGAATTTGCCATCCTGGCGTTCATACAAAGAAAAATGTGAAGAAGAGTATCTGGTAAAACTTCGGTCCGAATCGGAGTCCAATGTAACCAGGGCATGTAAACTTTCCGGTCTTTCCCGGACCAGATTGTACCAGCTTATAGAGAAATACGAACTACCATTTTCATGAACAACCCTACTGTACACAAAAGTTAACAATCACCCTTTTGTGTACACTTACATCACCTCCTCCACTCAGTGTATCCTCTCGCAAAAATATCGTAACAGTCTGTAACTAATAATTATAACTGTTATCCATGCCATTATTTCCTACATGGCATGGTTACTGCTAAAGCCTGTTATGGCAACAGATCTTAATAATCAGGAAAACACCATACTTTTAAAACGGTCAGCGAAAATCATGAATGTCTATTTCATTTCATCACATGAAAATTCTTGCCAGGCTGAGTGTTCATTTCGTTCATGTCCGGAGCGGTTTCTTAACAACTTGCAAGAGATTCCATCGCTTCCTCTGATTAACCGCATCCCTAAAACTCATCTGTTTCAACCGACGATGAGTACCCCGTTACGAAATGGCGACCTTCTTATCTTCCATGCAGAGAGTGAGTCTGACATCAACCACCTTATCGAAAGCAGAAATATAATCGAGCAGCTGCGACTCATTCTGATAATCGGTGAGGAGGCCTTTCAGGACTCCTGGAATTACCATCAGCTTAACCCCCGTTATACGATGAACTCACAACAGAACGTCACTGATTTGAGAGACGTGGTCACAAAGATTTTCAACCATACTCATCAGGAAACGGCAGAAAGCAACACAACCAATCAGGTGAACTTATGAGCCAGGAACAACTCTTTGCCTCATTCATGTTAGATCAGGATAAAGGGCTGGAAATTGCTTTGCGAGCTGAACATGTAAGCGAAGCGACTTCCATCCAGGGTACCATCCAGGAACTACCGGGATCAGTCAATTTTCTTGAGGGGGTCATGCACCTCAGAGACGATGTGATTCCGGTGATAAACCTGAAAAAAAGGCTGGGGCTTAAAGACGTTGAATATTCCCAGGAAGCCAAAGTTGCTATCGTTTCTCTATTCAACAAGCGATATGGTCTGCTCTTCGAAGATATCAAGGAGGTTTTCAGAGCAGATCAGAACATCATCATGCCGATCAGCAAGGTTTTACAAACTCAAGATCAGGCAATATCCGCACTGATCAAGCTCGAACCTGGTAAGCGAGCGGTTGAATTACTCGACCTCAACCAACTTTTCATTGACGCACCGGCAGATTCGGACACTTCACCGGTTGAAGATCGACCGACGACTTCTACTGCAAAAGCGACAACCTATTCACGCTACGTAGTTTTCAAATCAGGGAACCAAGAATATGGCGTACCCGTTGAAATTGCCCGCGAGCTCACCTTTTGCACTGAAATAAATGAAATGTTCAAGACAGGTGTTACGGCAGGTGCCATTGAGCTCAGAGGGAACACGATTCCGGTTATTGATACCTACGCCCTCCTCACTGATGGTGAAACGAATGAATGTGCGATCAGTGACAAAACGAGAATTCTGATTCTTTCCAGTGAAGACTGCACTGCCGGACTCATTGTTGATGAGATACGGGAGATTATGACCATTCCAGACAACGAGATCCTCCCCTTCCCAGATGGTGAAAATGAGAATGTGATTGGCATGTATTCCAGGCCGGGAGACTTGAATACAATCCTGCTCAATTGCGGGGCGCTTATCTCAGACCAATCAGACGCTATTAAATCGATGGCGAATATCGGCAATGGACAAACGTCTGACTCCGAAGAAAGTGATATGACCACGACCGTCACTACCACTCATCATCTCATTACCGAAAACTGTTATCTCATTTTCTCGATCGGCCAGAACTTTGCGATCGAAATAAAAGATGTGAAGGAAATACTCGAGAACCTCCATATCATGAAAGTACCCGGTGCCATGGGGTGTTCAACCGAGGTGATCAGCCTGCGAGGTGCAGTGGTACCAATCGTCAATTTAAGGAAATTTTATGGGTTTGAAGAAGCAGAAAACGAAAGCAGCAAACTCATTATTTGCAGCGCCCATGGCCAAACCGTGGCGCTTGAAGTTGACCAGATTGTAACCATCTACAAACAGGAACAATTCCACACCACACCTTCACTCAGTGAAAAACTCCAAGCCCGGAAGGACACGGTAAACAGGCTGATAGAGTTCCTCAACGAAGATGGTTTGAAACAGCATGTACTGGTTCTGGATATCCATAACATGATCCGCAACCACCTGCAGATAGAAGGCAAGACTCTGCAAGACCAGGAAGTAGAGCCTGACGAACAATAAACGACAAAGGTATAGTTTTTTTTAAATAACTCATTCTGAAAAGAGGGCACGCAATGGAAACAAGACAGCAGAAAACAGAACCAGCAATGGACACTTCATGTCTGAACCTGATGATGACTCCAGGATTTATCGTTAATAACGACAGAGTAATAACCTGGGCCAATGACTCCTTTTTGAAAACCTTCAATCTGAAGAAATCTGAGGTGGTCAACAAGCTGACTTGTGAAGAGGCTTGCCCAACACAACTTTGCGGCACGAAAGATTGCCCGGTCGCCAAATCAATGCGAATTGGTAAAGTAGCGAGTGCTGAAGTGCTCTACAAAGGCAAGGACGATCAGATCAGCCAGTTCTCAACAAGCGCACGACCCGTTAATGGAAAAGGCAGCGATACCTTTGTATCAATGAATGATATTACAAATTTCAAAGCAACCCAGGCAGATCTTCACCAGCTACAAACCGATTTGAATGTAATTCCAACACCCATTTTGGAAATTGACAAGAATTTCACTGTCACCTTTATGAATCCGGCTGGGGCTGCAGTTGTGGACAGTACACCAGACGAGGTTATCGGTAAAAAATGCTACGATCTTTTCAAAACACCCCATTGTAAAACCGATAAATGCGCCTGTGCACGAGCAATGAAAACCGATTCGGTCATTACCGAGCAGACCATTGCCCGCCCCAAAGATGGCGTCATCGTCCCAATCAAATATACGGGTGCTCCAATTAAGGATGCCAAAGGAAATATCAAGGGCGCCATCGAGTATGTTCTTGATCAGACCGAAGAAACCAGGCAGAAACAAGCGGCAGATGAGAAGATCGAGAACCTAAATACCATCCCCACCCCTATCATGTCTATCGACACCGATTTCACGATCACCTTCATGAACCCTGCCGGGGCCGCAGTAGCCGGCTCAACACCGGACGAGGTCGTCGGCAAGAAATGCTACGACCTGTTCAAAACGCCACATTGTAAAACAGATAAATGCGCGTGTGCCCGAGCCATGAAGACCGATTCAGTCGTTACAGAGCAAACCATTGCCCGGCCTGCCGAAGGGGTAATCGTACCAATCAAATATACCGGTGCGCCAATTAAGGATGCCAAAGGCAATATCAAGGGAGCGTTGGAGTACATTCTTGATCAGACAGAAGAGGCAAAGCAGAAGCAGGCGGCAGATGAGAAAATCGAGAACCTCAACACCATCCCGACGCCGATCATGTCCATCGACACCGATTTCAACATTACCTTTATGAATCCCGCTGGCG
>QZLB01000196.1 GCA_004796425.1 Desulfobulbaceae bacterium
AAAGATACAGTCGCTCTCGACATATCCCGTCGAGGTATAGAGTAATTCACAGTCCCAACCTGGAATCCAGTCCAATTCTCTGCTGGGGCATAACTGAAAAAAAACTTCTTTAGGCGGGTGGTCAAACGTTCTTTCATATTTGAGTATTTTTCTTTTGAGTTTGTTTTCTTTCATCTGGTATTCCAACACGTTCTTCTTCGATCTTTCAGTATTCATAAGTTTTCTCCATTTGTGAATTTCTTTCGAGTTTAGATTCTAAACCCGAAAGGCAAAAAAAATTACAATTCTAAGGCATCAATGTTTTTCTCTATCTGTTTTAAAAAGCTTAGAATCACATCCTTTTCCCTTTAGCTGTATTTATGAAGCAGCGCGTCATGCGCTTCTATGAATTTAGTCCTGGTTGCCTGACATAGTTGGTAGGCTTCCCTGCCAAAATCAGTCAATGACATGGTCAATTCGTTTTTAGTATAGGGGTCCTTTGACTTCGTTATGATATTCTTCTTCTCAAGATGCGAAAGCGTCTGGGATATTGCTCCCTTGGTTAACCCGAGTTGCTCTGAAATTTTTGTGGCATTGGTGTCAATATCATTTTCAATCATTAATTGTAAGTGAATTTCAGCAGGATAAAGTGAAGTTCCATTAGACTTAAGTACCTTCTTTTTCTCACTGAAAATGATTTTGTCTATAACCCTGATAATCTGTCGTTTTATTAAATGGTGAATATCAGTCATGGGTCGTGTTTACTATCTAAACACGATTATGTCAAGAGATAGTGAAAACAAAATAATAAAAAGACGAAAAACCCTGCAAAAACCTACTTGCTTGGACAAGCAGTTTCAGGACACGTGTTTATGCAAGAGATGACCGGTGGATAAAGATTGAAAAATGAACTGATCAATAAGTTAAAGTTGTTATAAAGGAGTGGATATTAGAATCGGCCTGGATGAGCAGATAATCCTGGTTTCATATGGTAGCGATTTTGTTTCTGCTGCAAAAGCAGTAACAAAAGGAGGGATTGGTTTTGTGTTAGACTCGATGTGGAATTCTGTCTCTGACGATTTGCATGAGAGTATATCGACGGATTTAGTTCTACTTGTGAAAATCCAACAAAACCGTTTAGCGGAGGCTCTTATCCTTACAATATATGAGGAAGAATTTGTGCCGTGAATCATTCTTAACGGTACTCACAGGTTATACACAGATTTGAAAATTTGTTTTGTATTTCAAGTAATATCAAATAAATAAAAAACACACTATGGGTTCAATTCCCACGCACTCCGCCAATGACTGTATCTACAATGAATCAATTGAGACTGGTTGCCATTTTGCGATAAGAGCCCTCGCCGACTAATCCTTCATCTTTTCCCAGTCAACGAGGGCTGAATGTGTTTTTCTGCAAACCAGAGAAGTCTGGTCTGAGAAGGCTAAATAATTGGAGATTACTGAGCCGTAATTGCTGTAACTAATAGCTCCCGATCAGTGACGGTTATTTTAACTCCGTCGGTCTGCCACTGGTGGGCACCATCTTTTTCAGATAACGGTTCGCCGGTTTCAGCACTCAAAATTTCAATGATCCGTTCACGGTCATCGGGTTTGAACAGCATGTCAACTCCAGTGAACTTTTGATCATTGAAATGCATGAAAATGGTGAGTAGCGGGACATCGTCAAACGACATTTTCAGGTTGCCTCTTCCTTCCATGAACAGCACTGAAGCAGGTCCATTTTTGTAAATATTTTTCAGAGCTTTTTTACTTAGGTTAAGATCGGGCAACTGATCTTTGTGGGTTTGCCAGGGAATTTCGCGAAACCCTTGTTCAAACCTCGACTCAGCGTGGGCAACATGGGGTATGAGCATGGCGCAAAGCACGCAGCACAGTCCAACCTGCAAAAACAGTAGTTTGGAGTTTTTCACAGTTTTTCCTCCCCTTGTGCTTCACCGATATTTTTCAGCTCTTCAGGGATAAAGCGGTAATCGATCATGTTCTCAATCGGGCTATTGCTTTTAATGAACCCGTAATCAACCATCAGCTGTTTCTGCTCCTCTATATTTTTCATCGGTTCGATCGGTGAATACTCCCTGAGCGCGGCGATCATGCACAACTCTTCTTTTACCCTGGTATATTTCGGTAAAAATGCACGTGCCTCCTTTTCGTTTGTTTTGATGAATTCAAATGACTTCACAAGACCGTTCAGAACCTTTTGGGTAAGCTCAGGATTCTCTTGAAGATACTCTTCTGAGAAATACAACCCGGCAAAAACCCAGTTGGGAACGACATCATGAAAAGATGCGAGAATACGACTTGCGCCATGCGATTCCAGCATGGCCGCCAGAGGGTCTCAGACGATGAAGGCGTCCACCCCCCCTGAACGCAATGCTGCTTCATACTGCATGGGGTTATCCGGCGTACTTCCCCATAAAGGGCGGATATCTTTCATGGTATGCCCGCCTTTTGCCAGGGCGTGGGTCAGCATGGTCTTGGAGTTGATACTCCCGGAGGTGGCGATTCGTAAACCTTTGATATCCTCAAGGGTCTGGTATCTCGACTGAGCGCCAACATGTATGCCGCATTTAGTTCCTTTATGGGCGTGACCCATCCACATGACAACCTTGATCGGCACCTTCTTTTCGGCAAGCTTGATAAGCGATGCCAACGAGATATAGCCGGCATCAACATCTCCGCGCATTACGGCGGCAAGCACATTGGACTCGCCCTTGATGTATTCAAGCTCGACATTGATGCCCGCTTCCTTGAAATAGCCCTTTTCAACACCAACATAGAGGGGCAGGTCATCTATTGATCGCCAGTAGACGATCTTTACGGTCGGAAGGTCTGATTTCGCATCAGAAGCCATGGTTACTTCCGAGAGAAAAACAGTGACCGTAAAAAATGTTGAGACGAGCAATGTCATCACTTTTCGCGTCTTACTACAAAACATGTTCTTTTTCTCCTTTGGGTCTTAAACGTTATTGTTGGTTGTATATATTGAGGCGGCCTACATGCCACCACCAAGAGAGGTTTCAGAATGCCAGGACAATGCTTTGGACTGTATATACCTGGCCAGCTTATCCAGAGAGAAACCGATGATGGAAAGCACCCCGATACCTGCAAAGACACGCTCGGTGTCAAAGGTTCTTTGTGCGTCGATTACCAGGAACCCGAGCCCCGAATCGCTCGATAACATCTCAACACCAACAAGTGCCATCATGGCGATTGCGGTGGAAATTCTCAAGCCGGTAATGATCATCGGCATGGCTGAAGGCAGCAGCACCCTGGTCCAGAGTTGAAAACCGTTTGCCCCGAGAGACTGGGCGGCCATAATTAATTTGGCATCAACACCCTTGATCCCCGCGATGGTGTTGATAATGATCGGGAAAAAGCAGGATTTGAAGATAATCAGTATTTTGGATGTGTTGCCGATCCCGAACCAGAGGAAAAAGATCGGAATGAGAGCAAAGGTTGATAACGGTCTGATCAGCTCAATGAGTGGATCGAAAAAATCTTCGATGATGGTTGACCAGGCGATAAGCAGGCCCAGCAGAATTCCGACGACTGCTGCCAGCAGATAACCGGAGAAGGCACGACCGAGGCTGATCAGGGTATGGTGAGGTACTTCGCCCGACATGATCATACCAAACAGGGTTTTCATAACCTCGGTAGGAACCGGTAGAAACCAGGTTGGCACAATCCCGTTTATGGCGATGGTTTGCCAGATTAGCAAGATCAGGATGGGGGAGAGGAATTTGCGAAATTTTATCTGGTTCATGTTTAGTTAACCTCTTCCCAGACGATATTTTTAAGGTATGCTTCGTATTCTCTAAATTGACGCGTCATGTGCATATCCCGCTGTCGCGGACGGTCCAGCGCTATCTTGAGTTCCTCCTTAACGATGGCCGGTCGTTTACTCATTACCACCACCCGGTCGGAAAGAAAGATCGCTTCAGATATCGAGTGGGTTACAAAAAGCACAGTGCACTGGGTCTGCAGCCAGATTTTTTGTAATTCCATCTGCATGCTCTCCCGTGTCAGGGCGTCGAGGGCACCGAAGGGCTCATCCATCAGCAAAACTTCTGGCTTGTTAGCCAGCGCCCGGGCGATGGCCACCCGCTGCTGCATGCCGCCAGAGAGTTCATGAGGGTAGCAATGTTCAAACCCTGTAAGACCCATAAGCTCGATAAAATCCCGGGTGTCGGCCAGACAATCGTCTTTTGATACTTTACGTAAGCGAGGACCGAATTCGATATTCCCTTGGACCGTCCTCCAGGGGAACAGCAGATATTCCTGGAAGACGATAGAGCGTTGCACACCCGGGCCAAGAATCGGCGCACCTTCGATGGTGAGGTTGCCAGAGGTTGGCTTTTCAAGACCGGCGAGCATCAGCAGAAAGGTCGACTTGCCGCAGCCACTCGGCCCAACAATGGAAACGAATTCGTTACGTTTTACCGACATGGTGAGATTGGATATGGCAAGGGTCTCTTTCCGGTCTTTCCTGCCATTGAAAACTTTGCTGATATTAGTTGCGTCGATCATGTCTCTTCCTCGTTGCGATCTGTTCCATGAAGCCTTCTACTCGTATACGAAGCTGTTCGGTATCTGATTGGGAGTAATCGGTTACGATATGAAGGAACGGCAGGTCGAGGGTATCTTTGACCAGTTCCTTGACCCGGTATGATTCTATCTCAAAGGGTTGACAGAACTGCCAGGCCAGGTCGATGACACCGTCTATTTTAAATTCATCGCATAACCGTGTCAGGTCGTCGAAGCGCTGATTATTTGGTGTCATACACGCACAGGTGACCCGAAGGTATCGTTTGGCGATCGATACGATGGGGTCCTCATCTTCCATCAGGATAATCTGGTCTTCCGATCGGGTTACCCCGCCACATCCTTCCTGGCAGACAACAACGCCACCACACTCTTCCACCAGCTCAAGCACCTTCGAGCAACCGAGACTATTACCCAGGCCGGTCCAGAGGATACGCGGTTGATTAGCCGAATGTGCATGGACTTTCTTGTCAATCTGCTCCTGGAGTGATGAGTAAAACTGCTCGAGTGTCTCCAGGTGGTTATCAATATCGATGTAATACTGGAGCTTGGTCATAGTGTTGATGAACTCGAGCCCGTTAATCGGACCGGGATTATGTATCCGACAATAGTAGAGATTGGTGATTAGTTTTCGCCGCCGGTTTCCTTTGGCGATCGCTTCTCTGAGGTTATCGTCGGTAATGGTGACACCAAGTTGTTGTTCAAGGTAGGTTTTCGCCTTGCGCACCTCTTCAATCCAGTGATCAAGCGCTGCTGATGTGTCTGGCTTTTGTGGTAAATCCATGACACACATCGGCACTTCCCGCTCGAGCAGTTCGTACATCTTCTTGCGACCATCGCAGGTTGTCTCGGCAATAACACAGTCCGCGAGTGGGAAGATCGGGCAGGTTCCGGCAATGGCCCTGCCATAAGTGGCCTTTACCTTGGGGCATTGATCCGGGCTGAGTATTTCCTCAGCCTTGGTAATTGGTTCTTGTGTCGAGCCACAGAGCCCGACGGGAATTGCTCCTGCAGCGAGAATCAGTTCCGTTGGTGAATAGGAACAGAGGCAGCCGACAACCTTCTTGCCTTCATCTTTTGCCATCTCCAGGGTAAGGGCGAAGTCGTTATGCACTTCCTGTATCGTTTCAGTTACGGTTGCCATATGATATACCTGTTTTAAGAAGATCGGAGCGCGAGAACTGCTGCACCAAGCGCGCCATTTATTTGAGGGTCTATACCAAGAGGTGCAAACGGTACACCGAGATATTGGTTCAGGGCGTCTTTCAACCCCCGGTTCTTTGCAACTCCACCGGTAAGGACATACTGTTCCTTAATGCCCAACCGCCTGGCCATATTGCCGATCCTGTTCGCGAAGGCCCAATTTACACCGGACACGATATTGGCTGCCGATTCACCGCGGGCAAGAAGGGAGATAATCTCAGTCTCTACAAAAACAACGCACATGGAATTAATAGCGCAGGGTTGTTCTGATTCGAAATGGATATCGGACAGATTTTCCAGATCGGTTTCCAGCTTCCGTGCCACCATCTCGAGAAATTTTCCGGTACCGGCAGCACACTTGTCATTCATGATGAAGTCGACCATGCTGCCGTTTTCATCAAGCTGGATTACTTTGCTGTCCTGTCCACCGATATCGATAACCATTCTGATTTCGGGGTTGATGAAATTCGCACCAAGGGCGTGGCAGGAAAGTTCTGTGACCGTGGTGTCTGCAAACTCAAGTGA
This sequence comes from Desulfobulbaceae bacterium, assembly GCA_004796425.1. Lineage (GTDB taxonomy): Bacteria > Desulfobacterota > Desulfobulbia > Desulfobulbales > Desulfocapsaceae > MADRE3. The sequence goes on from QZLB01000196.1 coordinate 6,274, forward strand.
CACCCGTCCGTAGCCTGTTCCAACCAGATACTTCACGTCCCTGGGGGTCGCATCAACCTGACCCAAAACGTCACCGAACACCTCCTCGGCTGTTGCGCCAACATTTATGCCCGTTGGTCGTATCGCGCTGACTAAGTTTCCTTCATCGTCAAGCAGCACCGCTTTTGTGGTTCTTGATCCGGCGTCGATGCCGACAAAATAGTGTTTCTTCTTTTGTGTCATTTCTGCAATCTGGTTCAGTAACCCAACTGAAATTCATGGAAAAAATAGACAGGTCCTGCCAGCAAAAATTATCTGATGCTGGCAAATGTAACGATTAGTGAAGCGTAAAGAACAGCCAACCTGCCCGGGCGACTCATGTACCGATATCTCATACCCCTCTCAGATATGAAATAGCGCAAAGTGAGTGTGCTTATATATAGATTTTAGCTATAAATCAAATAGAATATAACTATAATAAAGCGTTGGCGTATAGGTTGGCTCTATTGAGGTAACACATTGTAATAATGGAATATAGATAAGCGATTGACGGGGGGTGATGTATCGGGTATTCCAATTTGACTGAGTAATACCTTTACGGTAAGAGAGGCCCAAGGTAGTGGAAGTATAATTGTCATAAACAGGATTTTATTCTACTGAGAGCACAAGATGACACATACGATTGATGCATCCGGGCTTGCCTGTCCGGGACCCGTTTTGCAGGTAAAAAATCTTTTTGAAAACAGCACGGTGGATGAGATTGCGGTTCTCGTTAGTGGAGAATCAGCAAAACATAGTGTGACAAAGTTTTTATCAGATAATGGCTTTGCGGTAAAATCGATACCCGATGGGCTTGGTTATAAAGTGCATGGTATTCGTTCAGAAAATGAAACGGTTTCTCTAACGAACGAGAAGGGTGTTCGCAGCAAAATTATCGTGCTGGTCAGTTCTGATCGATTGGGAAGGGGGGATGATGAGCTTGGCAAGAAGTTAATGGTTAATTATATCAAAACCCTCAAAGAAATGGGTGATGAGCTCTGGCAAATTATTTTCGTCAATTCCGGGGTCTCTATGGTTGTTGAATCATCTCCTGTGGTCGAGGATCTAAAACAGTATGTTGATTTGGGTATTACGGTACTTGCGTGTGGGACGTGTCTTGAGCATTTTGGGCTCATCGACTGGAAAGTAGTGGGTGAATCAACCAACATGCTGGACATTGTGACTGCCACCCAGGTGGCCGACAAAGTGATAACCATCAGTTGAAAGAAATCACCTAATCGGATGATTCAAGCACTTCCCTTACCTTTTTTGATAGTTCAGTTTTGTTCAATGGTTTCATCACAAAAGCCTTGATGCCCATTTTTGATGCTTTCGCTTCCGACATTCGGGAGCTGTAGCCGCTACAGATAATGGTGGGCAGGTTAGGAGCCAACGATTTTATCCCAGCGATCAATTGGTCACCTGGCATGTCTGGCATCGCCATATCCGTGATGACAAGGTCGAACCGATCCGGATCAGCTCTTATTATATCTAAAGCCTCTTTGGGATCTGTCGTTGAAAAAGTTTGGTATCCTAAGGAATCAAGATGGCGTTTACCCAACCGTGCGATTGCGGGTTCATCATCCACATATAATACTTTTTCTCCCTTTCCGGAGATGATCTCGCTTCTATCAGTTTCTTCTTCTAATTGTCCCGCATATGCCGGTATCAGAATGGTAAATGTTGTTCCTTCACCCGGGGTACTCTCGCAGGTGATTGATCCGTCATGATTTTCAATTATTCCATGTACAACCGCCAAGCCGATACCGCTTCCTTTACCAACCTCTTTGGTGGTGAAATAAGGTTCAAATACTCTATCAAGTGTTGTGGTGTCCATGCCACAACCATTGTCTCGCATTATCAATTTGACATATGTACCTGGTAATTGCTTTGAAGTTGAGGTGTGGTCTTTCTCTTTCAAGACTATGTTGTTGAGCTCAATTTCCATTCTTCCACCCGATATAGGCAACGCATCTACGGCATTATTGCATAGGTTAATCAATACCTGGTGGATTTGAGTGGAATCACCAATAATGGGTAAGCAATCTGCAGATATTTTATCTCTGATTTCGAAATTGGATGGAGTTGTTGCTCTAATGAGCTTCACGGCACCTGCGGTAACTGATGCAATATCGATAGGTTTTTTGGTCGAATCATCCTGTCGGCTGAAAGTCAAAAGATGTTTCACAATATCCCGCGCCCGAAGACCGGCAAGACGAATTTCCTCGCAGCTTTCCCTAGACAGACTCCAGTCCGGCAAATCCTCCATTATAAGCTCGTTATTACCGATAATAATACTAAGGATATTGTTAAATTCATGAGCAATACCGCCGGCCAACGTGCCAATGGATTCCATTTTTTGGGCTCGCTGCAACTGCTCTTCAAGTTGTCGCTTATCAGTAATATCGTGTCCGGCACTCAGGTGACCGGTAATATTTCCGGCCCCGTCTTTCAATATCGTGTTGTGCCAGGCAATCAGTCTTTCTTCCCCGTTTTTTGTCAGAATAGGATTTTCGAAATATTCTACCGGTTCGATATCACCACTCAGCAATTGTTTGGATACGGGTATCAAATCATCACGCAACCACTCGGGGACGAAATTCTCAAACCAATTCCTGCCAATGATTTCTGTAGATTCATAACCAATTACCTCGCAGCCTTTTCGGTTGATCAGTGTTACTTCACCGATATTGTTGAGTGCAACAAAGATAACACCGGCAATATTCAGATACTGCTCCGCTTTTTCTTTTTGTGCAAGGATCGCTTTTTCAGCTGTTACTCTTCGGGTTATATCGGTAGCAGTCAGCATTAAATGAGGCGTTTCAGCAAATTCAAACGGGGCAAGATGACAATCAATCACCACCTCTTTGCCAAACGTGGTGGTCAGGCTGGCGACATGACTTACTTTTTTGTTCTCTTTGAGGGCGGTGAGCGCTGCCTGCAATACACCGGATTCTTTCCACGAAGAAATTTCATAACAATTTTGGGACAATACCTGCGCTTTTGTTGCTCCCACGAGCTTCGCCATCGCGTCATTTGTTGCAATACATTGACCGGATTCAGATTGGTAAATTGATATGCCAACGGGAGAATTTAAGATGATTCTTTCATTGAACTGTCGCACATCCTCTATCTTCTTTTCTGATTGCTTGCGCTCGGTAACATCGCTAATGATACTGATGATACTAATCAATTCTCCATCGGTGTTATAAATGTAGTCCCAGTCAATTTGAGTATCGATTAAGTGCCCGTCTTTGGAACGATCCTTACTGTAATATGTTTCTGGAACAGGTTGGTGTTTGATCAAATCCAGGTAATAAGCCTTCGTAAACTCTTTGGCCTCATCCTCTGCAATGAGGTCCCAAATATAGGTGCCAACCAATTCATTTTCACCATGACCATGGATTCTATGGTGTGCGGGGTTGCTCAGTAGGATTTTCCCATCCAAATCAGTCAGCTGGATACCAAATGGTGCGGTAGTGACGAGCTTTCGATATTTTTCCTCACTTTCCCGAAGGGTATCTTCCGTTAGTTTTTGTTCTGTAATGTCCCGCATGGTAACAAAAACTTGATATGGTTTGGGTGCCCCTTCAGCAAACTGCGGTATTGCATTGATTTGAAGCCAGACGTAATCACCTTTGTCCGGATTAAAAACACCGGCAACTTTGTTCAGCACCGGTTTTCCGGTTTTTAGGGCCACCATTGAAGGGTGTTCTTCACCTGGATAAGGAGATCCATCGCTATGAATAACCCTCCACGCCGGGTCCAGTGAGGTCCGCCCTAAAAACTGGTCAGCGGTCAAACCAAACATCCTTAGCGCATTTTGGTTATAGTCGACAATTTCGCCATCCGAATTTTGATAAAAAGCACCTTCCGCCATGTTATCAAACAGGTATCGATACTTTTCTTCACTTTCTTCAAGTTCCTTCTTGGTCCGTTTAAAATCAGAAGTGTCGATCCACTGGCACACAACATTCTTTAATTGCTTATGCTCATCCAGTACCGGGTACATGTATACGTTTATATGCATTTCCCGTGCCCCGGTAAAAGCAACATTTCCCACTAATTCAGGTTGCCAGAAGATATTGAATTTTGCAGGCTCATGGTTTTCAAAAACAGATCGAACCTGGGGCATAACTCCCGAAAGTTCCAAATTTTGATCTTTCAATACGTTGTACTTGCCGACAATGTCTTCGTTATCGAGTTTAATCGTCGAACGAAGGGCCCGATTGGTGTATAGAATGGTCCCGCTATTATCAGAAATCCACATGGAGAATGGACTCATTTCAAACGCAGTGTCCAATAGAGGATTGTCGAATGGTATCCCCTTCTCTGTTTCTTTATACGTGGATAGCGTTTCTTCCTGTTTCCTTATGCGCTCTTCAAGTTCTTCGTAGGTAGGTTTGTCGACCATCGATCATTCCCAGAATTGAGTGAAATAATGAGTTGGATATCCCGGTACGATTAGAAAATGAACAATGGTTGAGTATACCATAGGTGTTTGTTAGAAGACAAACACCTCCGCAGGGTTTATGGCTACTCTTGTCAGGTGGTTTTTAAAATCACAGGCAATCGCCAGTCATTACCATACCCCAGCGCCTATACTATAATATGCTGAATCGATTCTGGGGCATCGGGTAGTTGCTTGTAGGATTGGCATTGATCAGGGTCATTAGTGTGGCCTTGATCATGAAGAGAAGTTGGACACAGTTCGGTGGGTACCATGGAGTGTGTTTAAAACAAATAGTAAGTAATTGGATGCATAACCAGCAAAGATTAGGATTTCCAGTGTATCTGGCGTTTGAGTTTTGACACAGGCGTTGATATGATCAAGAGTAGGCATTTATGAAAAACAACATAACGATATGGGTACCGAGCAAATGTCGGATCTCAAAAATTTGCCGGGAATTGAGCTTGAGGTTCTTCATTTCCCCTTTGATGTCAATATACTATCATCTCTGATCCATTCTGTCCCTTTACGGGTTTATGCAAAAGACAGACAGGGGAGGTTTATTTTTGCCAATCTCAATTACTGTCAGAATGTGGGGAAATCCCTGACAGAGATCCTGGGTAAAACAGATTACGATATTCATCCCACCAATCTGGCAGAGAAGTATCTGGCAGACGATCAGATGATTATGTCGAGCAGGAAAACGAGGATGATTGAGGAGTCCTGGCAATCCTTTGATGGTGAGATTCAACACATTCAAGTTGTAAAGACCCCACTACTGGACAATCTAAACCCTGATGAGGTTCTCGGCACACTTGGTGTATTCTGGGACATCACCGAGAAGAAGCAGGCAGAATTGCAGATAGAAGAGGAGCGCACGTTTCTCAGAAAAGTAATAGACAGTATTCCCGCATATATTTACGTCAAAGACCTTAATGGCAATTTCATCATCGCTAATCGGAGTGTAGCCGAGTTCATGGGGGCAGATTCACCTGAGGTATTGGTGGGTAAGAATGATTTCGATTTTTACCCCAGAGATGTTGCACTCATTTTCTTGGAAAATGAGAAAAAACTGATCAAGGAAAACAGATCAATAACCGATGTCATTGAGCAGTTTACTTACAAAGGAAAAGAGTATTGGCTCAATACTACGAAAAATCCCTTAAAGAATCGTAGCGGTGAGATTATTGGCTTGGTTGGTGTTGGCCACGATGTCACTCACATCAAGCTGATTGAGAATCAATTAAGAGAGAGTGAGGAGCGTTATGCAGCAGTGGTCAATCAGGCGTTAGAAGGTATTTACCTGATCAATCCAATTACAAAAAAGGTTTTTGATTCAAATGAATCATTTCGCAATTTACTTGGTTACAGCAGGGAAGAGCTCCATGGTTTAAAGGTGTATGAATTTGTCATCCACAATCACCAGGAGATTGATCAGAATATCAAAAGTGTTTCAATATCAAGCGAACTACCCACAATTGAGAGGAATTATCGACACAAAAAGGGGCATTTACTCAGCGTAGAGGTTTCGGCGAAGTCAATCACTTACACTGGCGATCAGGCGATCCTGGTTGTGGTCAGGGATATCTCAGAGAAAAAGGCGGAAGAAGCAGAGAGAGAAAGACTAAAAGAGCAACTGCGACAAGCGCAGAAGTTCGAAGCGCTCGGTACACTTGCAGGCGGTGTTGCTCATGATTTGAATAATATCCTCGCTGGTATTGTCAGTTACCCTGAGCTGATTATGAGTAAGCTGCCACCAGGCAGTGAATTAATAAAGCCGTTAACCACTATTAAGGACTCAGGCCTACGGGCATCAACAGTTGTGGCAGATTTGCTGACGATTGCCAGAAGTGCCGCTTCCAATAAATCTGTGCATGACCTTCACCTGATCATTGGTGAATATCTGGATTCTCCGGAGTGCAAAGAATTACTATCTGAGAATAATGAGGTAAAGCTGCAGTGTCAGTTGGAAGCTAAAGATTCCACCATTCTCTGCTCCCCGGTACATATTAAAAAATGTTTAATGAATCTTGTTGGCAATGCATCAGAAGCGCTTGGAGGTGAGGGTGCTATCACGATCAAGACAGGTAATTGTCAGATTGCGCAAGAGGAAACAGGAAGAGAGGAGCAAAGAGAAATTAACCATGTCCTGCTCCAGATTATAGACACCGGTCCTGGGATCTCAGAGGAGGACCGGGAAAGGATTTTTGAACCGTTTTATACCAAGAAGGAAATGGGGAGAAGCGGAACGGGGTTAGGCCTTACAGTCGTTTGGAATACGGTGTTAGATCATGGCGGCAGTGTATCCGTGGAAGCCGATCAAAACGGGACTTGTTTCAGTCTCCATTTCCCGCACGAAAGGGCAGGGATCATACCTTATGATGACACACAAAGTCATCTCGAAAAAACTGAGAAGGGTGAGCACATTCTCGTCATAGATGATGATGAAATGCTTAGAGATATTGCCTCTCAAATGCTTGCTGAGTTGGGTTACAAAGTGAGTAGTGTTTCTTCCGGCGAGGAGGGGGTAAGATTTGTAGAAGAAAATTCTGTAGATCTTCTTGTAATTGATATGCTCATGGATCCCGGGATAAACGGAAGGGTCACGTATGAAAGAATATCAAAGAGGTGCCCCGGCATCAAAGCTTTGATCGTGAGTGGATATGCTGAGGATAATGAAGTTAAGCAGACGCTAAGATTGGGTGCAAACGGGTTTGTGCAGAAGCCTTATTCGATATTCACATTGAGTCAGGCCATAAAGAAAGCTCTAACCTGATGAATCCTTATGTAGTACTTATGTAATAGAATACTTATCACCTAAGGAATCTACGCAAGATCAGGTCTTGCGTGGATACCGCCCTTGTTAACGGTCATATTTAAAGGAGCTAAGTCCAAGATTGACTTGACTCCTTATTTCTGCTTCAGGTAATTTATTGCCCTATTGG
>QZLB01000135.1 GCA_004796425.1 Desulfobulbaceae bacterium
CCTGCACGATTACCAAATTGAGAGACATAATCCGGCTGATTGAAATGATTCCAATGCCCCTGCTGCACGCCCCAATGATTATGAACCAGCGGGTGAAAAACATGCGCACCGATCGACCAATAAAATAGCGCCGCCAGCAGTGGTATGGTGAACCACTTTCTTGACTGGATTCTGCTGATCATTAGATCCCGAAAGATAAACTGCTGTTTGTATCGCTCTATGCTCCTGCAGAACTAATCGGTAATGAGATTGAATTCAAGCAATAGATTCTCATCCCAGATCCTGGATGCAATCGATGCATTATTCATACTCTGGCAAGGAGATTGTGCTACTGCTCCCGGAAGCTCCTTCGGTAAAGACCCGGACGGAACCAATGGTGGGGAGAAGCTGCTGAATGAATTCGAGGTAGATCTTCTCCTGATGAGCCTGGGGGTTTTGCTCGTACTGCTGGAATTTGGAAAGAAACTGAGCCGCTTCCCCCTCAGCGGCCAGAATTTTTTCACGCTTATACGCACGCGCTTCCTGAATCATCCGATTCGCCTCGGTACGTGCGGCAGGCACGATACGGTTCTGGTATCCCTGCGCTTCGTTGAGGACTTTTTTCTTCTCCACTTCCGCATTAATGACTTTATTAAACTCTTCCTGTACTTTGCGAGGCGGTTTTATCTCCTTTATTTCCAAGAACGAGATCTGAATACCGGTTTCATGGAGCTCAAGCATTTCGGTGAGTGATTGCTGAATATCAAACTCCAGTTGTTTTTTCGCAATGGTGAGGACTTCATCAATGCGCAATCCTGCCAGGTGCTGAACGATCAGGTGTGCGGCACCCCGCTCCATCAGGAGTTCGGGCTGTTTCAAGCGAAAGAGATATTGTACCGGACTGCCGATGGTGTATTTGATCACCAGGGTGATTGCGACGATATTATTATCGCCCGTTATGCAATGCGGCTCCAGACTCGTTTCATTAAAGAAATCATAGGACCTGCCACCCTCGGCGGTGGTAAAAAGAGAACCAAAATCATTAATCTCAAGGGTCTTGACCTGTTTTACTTTCACCCTGTGGATCTCATCAACTGGCCAGGGAAGCTTATAATGAAGTCCCGGCTGGACCCGTCTTTCCACTACTTTGCCAAAGCGGGTCAACACACCAACCGAATCACCTTCTATCTTATAAAATCCGGTCGTCGCATACCAGATTACTGCCAGCAGCAGCAACCATTTGGCATAGACCCAGATCAGTTGATGGAGGGCGTATTTGAGCGCCTTGGTGATGGTTCCTTCTTTCATGGTGTTGGATGATCTTCTTTCTGCAGTTGCAGATACTTAAAGAGGCTTGATTCCGTTGACAGTACAAGGGTGGTATCCCTGCCAAGGATTGAGCTGTAGGTTTCCAGCGATTTAAGGAATGAAAAGAACTCACCCCCTTCTCGATATGCCTCGGTATAAATCCTCATGGATTCCTGATCACCTTCACCTTTGAGAATCAAAGCCTGTTTATTTGCCTCAGCCTTGATTTCCCGGGCCTGCATTTCTGCTTCAACGGTTATTTTCTGGGCCACTTCATAACCCTCCGCTCGGATTTTATCAGCCTCTTTGGTCCGTTCAGACCGCATTCGTTCGTATACCGCATTGATCACAACAGCAGGGTACGCAACCCGTTGAATGCCAGTCTCAAGGAGTTCTATTCCATATTTGTTGATCGTATTTTCATTCGCGGAGGCCGTTGCCTGTTGCTCTATCTGCTGCAGCTGAACTGCCGATGTATCGATATTGATAATATTTTGAATCGAGTAATTTGACAGGACAATGGAGAGCTTTGAATTAAGAATATCGCCAATCTTCTGGACGGCATTCTCCGTCTGCCCTACTGATTGGTAAAACAGCAGTGGATCATTTATCTTCCACATCACATAACAACTTATAATTATTGGCTTCTTGTCGCCAAGCAACAGCTGGGTCGGTTTTGTTTCAAAGAGCTCGGCACGCTTATCGAATCGGTTTACACTCTCTATAAAACCGGGAAGCTTTAGGTGCAGCCCCGCATTTCCGATAATCCGTGCAGGTTTACCAAACTGGGTAATGATCACCAATTCATTCTCTTTCACCGTGTACAAAGAGAAATAAGCGAGCACCGCCCCAACAACGACGACGCAGAGAAGTATAACCTTTCGTTTCATATCATTTTTTCCCACGGACAAAGTTTTCTATATAAAGCAGCCGATCATCAATGCCACTTCCTGGCGAAACCAGGTAGATTTTCTTTCCGGCCAGACTCTTTTGTGCGGCATCTAAATAGAGGATTTCTTCCATCACGTTCCCCCCTTCCTGGTAGCCGCTGTAACGAAGCAGATAATTCCGGGCCTCTCCCTGGGCAGTGCTTTTCTTCTCAATGACATAACTTCTGGCATCTCCAATTTCGCGAAGTTTTTCAACCCGCTTCCGAGAGAGCAATGAATTGACCTGTCGTTTTGCATTGTTGAGTGAGGCTTCCTTCAGTTGGGTCGCCGCCACAACTTCCTCATATTCTCCGGTCAGCTCAATGGGAGGATGCAGGTCTTTCAAACAAAACTCCAACAGTTCCACCCCAAGCTCAAGGCGATCAAGCTGCTGCTGGATTGCGGTCTTTATCTCGCTGGTCCATGTTGCTCGTTTGAATAAAATCAGATCGTAAAAGGTATAGGAGGTGAAATATTGATTAAGCAGACG
>QZLB01000288.1 GCA_004796425.1 Desulfobulbaceae bacterium
CTTCATAACTCCTCCTCTCTTATACGTTATGGTTCGGGTCCAGAAGAACCCGTATTTATACTCTGTTTTGCTCCAACCGAGGACGCTCTGAAATAAATGAGGACGCAGGATAAGACCACTCAGAAGAAACACCGGAACTGAAAACTAGAAAATAGCGTGAAAACTTTCAAGCAGAAAAATGGAGTTTCAGATTTGGTATGACCAGTTCCAAGAACACGCTTGTTTGAGATTCGGTTTGCGAAAAATTATTTCGAACCGCCTTGGCATACTCGTCTGGTTTAAGAAAAAAGATTTGATATTAGAATGTTGAGTCTTTGCAGAGCAACCGAATTCTAATGATATTTTAATTGCGATAGTGGTCTTACCCCCTTGACAATCATGGCAACACTGTTAGTATCATACAAAACAATTTTCTACAAAACAGTATTGGGCAAAATAGTATTGCGCGATACCATCATTTTTATTCAATCACGTTATATACAGGTGATTAAGAGTCAGTTCCCACAGCGCTATGGCAAAAATATCAATTGAAAACCTTTATAAAGTATTCGGATCGTCTCCTCAGAAAGGGCTTTCCCTGCTGGAGCAGGGGAAAACCAAAGAGGAGATTTATGAGCAGACCGGCTTAACCGTCGGCGTGCAGGACGCCAGCTTCGATATCGAAAAAGGGGAGATTTTCGTGGTGATGGGCCTCTCCGGATCGGGAAAATCGACCCTGGTACGAATGATTAACCGACTTATTGAACCGACTGCAGGGGCCGTGATTATCGACGGTGAAGATGTTCTCGAAATGAACAAGGCGGAACTGGTGAAGTTTCGCAGAAGTAAGACCAGCATGGTGTTTCAGTCGTTTGCACTGATGCCTCACATGAGCGTTATCAACAATGTTTCGTTCGGTCTGGAGCTTGATGGCATCGATAAGGAGACCCGGAAGGAACGAGCACTGGATGCGCTTAAACAGGTTGGTCTTGACGGATGGGAGAACGCCCTTCCTTCAGAGTTGAGCGGTGGTATGCAGCAGCGCGTCGGTCTGGCCCGGGGGCTGGCGGTTGATCCCGATATCCTGTTGATGGATGAGGCCTTTTCTGCCTTGGATCCGCTCATCAGAACGGAAATGCAGGATGAGCTGCTCAAGCTCCAGGATAGACATGAGCGAACCATTGTCTTTATCTCGCATGATCTCGACGAGGCGCTGAGAATCGGCGATCGAATTGCCATTATGGAAGGTGGCAGGGTTGTTCAGGTTGGTACCCCTGAGGAAATTCTGCAGAATCCGGCCGATGATTACGTTCGGGCCTTCTTCCGTGGTGTTGATCCTACCGGTGTTATTTCTGCTGGAGATATTGTTCGCGATAACCAGCTAACCGTTATCTGGCATACGCCCGAAGGCAGTCCCCGGGCAACACTGGAACTACTCAATAACCAGGATCGCGAATATGCCTATATCCTTGATTCCGAACACCGTTTCTACGGGGTGGTCTCAACCGATTCCCTGCGCGATCTGGTGGAAAATGCAGAACCAGGCACCACTTTGAAAATAGAGCAGGCCTTTATTAAAGAGGCGCTTGCCGTCAACGAATCAGAATGTCTACAGGATATTCTGCCGCAGGTTGCTTCCCATACCTGGCCCATACCGGTGATTGATGATAAGTCAACCTTCAAGGGTGTGGTCTCGAAAAACAGGTTCCTCAGAACATTATATCGGGCAGAAAGTAGTAATGACAGCCCGGCTACCTGATAACCATTCGGAGCGTTTAGATGTTTGATTTTGAAGAGAAACTGATTCCACTGGACGATTGGATCACGCAATTTATTGACTGGCTGGTTGAAGGGTATCGCTGGTTCTTTCAGTTGATAAAATGGCCGGTTGAGGTTACGCTTTCCGGCCTTGAAAGTGGTCTGCTGGCCGTTCCACCCCTGATTCTTATCCTTGTTATTACCCTGATTGCCTGGCGGGTTTCTGGGTTGAAGCTGGCGATAACATCGGCGGTGACGCTCGTCTTTATTGGCTTACTCGGCTTCTGGGAAGATACCATGATCACCCTGGCGATGGTTTTTTCTTCGGTAGTGTTTTGCACCATTGTCGGGATACCGCTCGGTATCTGTGCGGGTAGAAGTGATCGTTTTGAAGCAATACTGCGCCCGATCCTGGATGGCATGCAGACGACCCCGGCCTTTGTCTATCTGGTGCCGATTGTCATGCTCTTTTCAATTGGCAATGTTGCCGGGGTTCTAGCGACCATCGTTTTTGCTTTGCCGCCCATCATCCGGTTGACGGCGCTTGGAATCAGGCAGGTACATCCCGAATTGGTTGAGGCGGCGTTGGCCTTTGGGGCCACCGGCACCCAGGTTCTGGTAAAGGTCCAGATACCGCTGGCGATGCCCACCATCATGGCGGGGTTGAACCAGACCATCATGATGGCTCTGTCGATGGTGGTGATTGCTGCCTTGATC
>QZLB01000002.1 GCA_004796425.1 Desulfobulbaceae bacterium
AATGCCCTGCCTGCACCGTGTGACGGGACCATTAAGGCGATCGATTTTGATCGAGGGGACACCATTACCAAAGGAGCCGTTCTCTGTGTGATTGGTTGAAAAAACAGAACCCCTTACCGGTAAACATAGTGAGGATGATGAAGATCTATTGAGAGCGGTGATCCTCACTCCGGGGAACTGCCCAAGGAGAAGCAAAAATGTCGATTGATAAAATAAAACTGTTGCGAGAGAAGAAAGAAAAGATCGCTGAGGGTGGTGGCCTGAATCGCATTGAAAAGCAACATGCCAAAGGTAAGATGACTGCCCGTGAGCGTTTACTCTATCTGTTTGATGAACACTCGTTCGTTGAACTTGACGCTTTTGTTAAAAACCGCTGCACCAATTTCGGCATGGACAAACTCGGTTTGGAGGGTGAGTCGGTTGTCACGGGATACGGTCGTGTCGACGGCAGACTGGTATACGCTTTTTCGCAGGATTTCACCGTTACGGGTGGTGCCCTGGGAGAGATGCACGCCACCAAAGTTGTCAAAGCAATGGATGCCGCCGTTAAAGTCGGTGCTCCTATTGTCGGGCTCAACGATTCGGGAGGGGCTAGAATTCAGGAAGCGGTAGATGCCTTATCCGGTTATGGCGACCTCTTTTTCCGCAATGCGATCTATTCAGGTGTAATTCCACAAATTTCTGCAATCATGGGTCCATGCGCCGGTGGAGCCGTCTACTCTCCAGCACTCACCGATTTCATCTTTATGGTGGATAAGACGTCCCAGATGTTCATCACGGGACCCCAGGTGATCAAGACCGTCACAGGTGAAGAAGTTTCAGCCGAGGAACTGGGCGGCGCCATGACTCACAACAGTATCAGTGGAAATGTCCACTTCATTGCCAAAACTGACCAGGACTGCATAAACAATATCAAGCTGCTGCTCAGTTATCTGCCTTCAAACAATATGGAAAAAGCACCAATTCTTCCCTGCGACGATGATCCGAATCGGCAGATTGAGCATTTCAACACCCTGATTCCCGACAACCCCAATAAACCCTACGATATCCATGATGTCATTCTGCCCATCATCGATGAGGGCACCTTCATGGAATACCAGCCTTATTTTGCCACCAACCTGATTACCGGGCTTGCCCGAATACACGGCAAATCTGTTGGCATTATCGCCAACCAGCCGTCGGTGATGGCCGGTTGCCTGGATATGAACGCCGGTGACAAGGCCGCACGGTTCATCAGGACCTGCAATACGTATAATATCCCTTTGCTTACGTTTGTAGATGTACCCGGTTTTCTACCCGGTACCGCCCAGGAATACGGCGGCATTATCAGGCATGGCGCAAAGATCCTTTATGCGTATAGCGAAGCGACCGTACCAAAAGTCACGCTGATCACCAGGAAGGCATATGGCGGTGCCTATGTTGCAATGTGTTCCAAGTCACTTGGTGCGGACATGGTTTTTGCCTGGCCGACCGCCGAAATTGCAGTTATGGGGTCTGAGGGTGCGGTGAACATCATTTTCAAGAATGATATTGCCAAAGCAGAGGACAAGGCGGCAACCAAAGAAAAAATTCTGGCTGATTATGAAGCCGAATTCGCAACGCCATACAAAGCTGCTGAACGGGGCTTTGTTGATGATGTCATCGAACCGCACACCACCAGGCAAAGAATCATCGATGCCTTCAACATGCTGGAAGGAAAACGGGAGAAACGGCCTGCCAAGAAGCATGGGAACATGCCACTGTAAAGGAGGAGGTTATGGAAATTATAGACCTGCTTGCGGCGTTTGCCGAACCGGAGACGATCCACACGTTGTCAGTTTCCCAAAAACTCTATGCAAGCCTGATAACGACCATATTGGGTATGGGAATCACCTTTGTTTCCCTGATCGTCCTGCAGATCATTACCACCCTGTTTGATAAGATTGCGCCAACCAAAAAAGCGGACACACCTCAGACGCCGGCGGTGGTAGCAGCAGAAGGGGCATCCCAGAAAAACACTGAGCAGGAGCAGGAGGAAGTGGTTGCGGCAATCACCACCTCACTTGCCGTGATGCTCGAAACTTCCACCAGCAATATTGTGGTTAAAAATATTCGACGGATAGAAGACACCTCACCGACCTGGAGCCGCGCTGGTATTAATGAACAAGTGCAAAACACTGTCTGATAAGAAAAGAGGCCCGAGACGATGCGTAAATTTAAAGTGATGGTAA
>QZLB01000183.1 GCA_004796425.1 Desulfobulbaceae bacterium
AGAAGTGAAAGTACTGGCCAATGTGCCGAAATTGCTGTTGGAAAGTAAAGAATCGATTTCTAATGATCTTAAGGCCATAGTAAACGATGATGAGGAAAATTCGATCGCAATTATCGAAATCGTCCCTTCGATGGTACTTGAATACCCCATAGAGATTATTTCCATTTCACCTGCAATAATTGAACGACCAGCATTACCACTGCAGGAAAGTACTGAAACAACTCCAGAGAGCAGCGTGCAATGATGGAGATGTAATTGCTCAAAATCGAAAGTGAATATTTTAGGATAACAACGTGAGAAGACTATTCGGAACTGATGGTATTAGAGGCGAAGCGAACAGCCATCCGATGACAACCGAAATTGCCATGCAGGTTGGTCGGGCCATCGCCTTTATTGTCAAGGATCGGGCGCGAGGACATGGCATCGTTATCGGCAAAGACACCCGCCTGTCTTGTTATATGATCGAAAATGCGCTGGCAGCAGGTATTTGTTCCATGGGGGTAAATGTAATGCTGGTCGGTCCGATGCCGACCCCAGGAATCGCATTTATCACAACGTCGATGCGGGCAGATGCAGGTGTGGTTATTTCGGCTTCTCATAATCCGTTTCAGGACAATGGGATCAAGATCTTTGCCGAAGATGGTTTTAAATTACCTGATAGAATTGAAGAGGAAATTGAAGATCTCATCTTTTCTCAAAAGATGGAAGCGCTGCGGCCAGTTGCGGAAGAAGTCGGTCGTGCTCGCAGAATCGAAGATTCTAGGGGGCGCTATATTGTGTTCCTTAAAAACACCTTTCCCCGGCAATATACGCTTGACGATTTCCACGTGGTGCTGGACTGCGCGAATGGGGCGGCCTATGGGGTTGCTCCACATGTTTTTGAGGAGCTCGGGGCCCGGGTAACCCCGTTGGCTATTACACCAGACGGGACTAACATCAATAGAAAATGTGGTGCGTTGCACCCCGAGAATATGGCCGCGAGTGTCAGGGAGCATGGTGCAGATATCGGTTTGGCCTTCGATGGAGACGGTGATCGGTTGATTGTTTGTGACGAGCAGGGACAAATTGTTGATGGTGACCATATCATGGCGATTTGTGCAAATGATTTACTCAAGCAACGGAAACTGAAAAAGAAGACGCTGGTTTCCACGGTTATGTCCAATATGGGACTCGAGATCGCAATGGAGCGAATCGGCGCGAGTCTAATCAGAACCGCAGTTGGTGACCGATATGTTGTCGAGCGTATGCGCGAGGACGGCTATTCTTTCGGAGGTGAGCAATCTGGGCACCTGGTTTTTCTAGACCATATCACCACCGGGGACGGTATTCTTGCCGGTTTGCAACTGCTGGCAATCATGAAAAAACATGACCGGCCACTCTCGGAGCTTGCCTCGATTATGGAGAGCTTTCCCCAAGTGCTCAAAAATGTCAGAACTGCAACCAGAATGAACCTTGATGAAGTGCCGCACTTTTCCAAGACACTGAGAAGGCTGGAAGAGAAGCTCGACGGAAATGGCAGGATACTCGTGCGCCCCTCCGGGACTGAACCGGTGATTCGGGTCATGGTAGAAGGGCCGGACGAACAGATTATTAACGATATGGCTGATGAGCTTTGTGAATTGATCAGTAACGCCGATCGAATGTAACAATCATACTACCGCCAACGGGATCAAATCAGATGAAAAAGAATATTGCGATTGTTGGGACTGGTTATTGGGGAAAAAATTTAGTTCGAAACTTCCATAATATTGGAGCGTTGCGAACCATATGCGACAGTAACCCGGAATCCGTCTCAAGTTTTGTTGACCAATATGAGGGAATTCTTGGTGCCTCATCATACTCGGAGTTACTCGGTGATGAGCATATTGAAGGGATCGTTATCGCGACTCCGGCTGAGACGCATTTTGATCTTGCTAAAGAAGCGCTACTGGCCGGTAAAGATGTGTATGTTGAAAAACCACTCTGTCTTTCCGAGGCGCATGGTTCAGAGTTAAATCAGATTGCCGGGGATGAGAGCCGTATCTTAATGACCGGGCACCTTTTATGGTATCACCCGGCGGTCATAAAACTGAAGGAAATGATAACCAACGGCGAGTTGGGACGTATTCAGTATATATACTCCAATCGCCTGAACTTGGGCAAACTCAGAAGAGAGGAAAATGTCCTTTGGTCCTTTGCACCGCACGACATCTCTGTCATTATCGGGCTGCTCGAAGAGATGCCTACAACTCTGCAAGCCCAGGGCGGGAACTATCTGCATCAGCAAATTGCCGATACTACGGTAACCATGCTGGATTTTGCCAGTGGTGTAAAGGCGCATATTTTTGTTTCCTGGCTTCACCCGTTTAAAGAACAAAAATTGATCGTCGTTGGTGATCAACAAATGGTCGTATTTGACGACACGGCAGCCTGGGAAGACAAATTAACCCGTTATCCCCATTCAGTGCACTGGAGCGGTAACATCCCGGTGGCAGACAAGGCAGAGGGGCTGGCAGTCGAATTGACAGAAGCGGAACCATTGCGCAGCGAGTGCGAGCATTTTTTGCATTGTATTGAAACCCGGCAGCAACCAAAAACCGATGGCAATGAGGGGTTACGGGTTCTGAGGGTTTTGAAAGGATGCCAGGAGGCGCTTGAAAAGAAGTCCATTGTGCAGCTGGAAGAACGAGAATCTTACAGTCCTGGACACGATTACTTCGTGCATTCGACTGCTGAGATCGATGCTGAAGTAAGTATTGGTGAACGGTCGAAAATCTGGCATTTCAGCCATCTATTATCAGGAGCAAAAATAGGTAAGGAATGTTCGATTGGTCAGAACGTGGTAATCGGAAACAATGTTACTATTGGCAATAATTGCAAAATCCAGAACAATGTTTCTGTATATGAAGGGGTAGAACTTGAAGACCACGTTTTCTGTGGACCAAGCATGGTTTTTACCAATGTCTTCAATCCGAGATGCGAATTTCCAAGAAAAACCGAGTACAAGTCTACCCTAGTGAGAAAGGGGAGCACAATCGGGGCCAATGCGACAGTTGTCTGTGGTGTAACGCTTGGCGAGTATAGTTTCATTGGTGCAGGTGCGGTTATTTTGACCGATGTAAAACCGTTTGCTTTGATGGTCGGTAATCCCGCGTATCAGGCTGGTTGGATGACCCGATATGGCAAGCGTCTCGACCTCCCCCTGGAGGGAGATGGAGAAACAGTCTGCTCTAATACAGGTGATCGATACCGGTTGGAAGACGGTTTGGTTTCGATAGTCTCAGAAGGATAGCGGTGCTTTATCTGTCGAGGTGGTTGTTCCGTGAAGGACAAAGGAGTGCAAAAACCCCGAGCAATAAAACGAAAAGAATAAGCAGGACGTGCGAGGAGAGAGCAAAGCTCATCGCCTGTTCGAGTTCGACTCCCAAAAGCTTCATACCGCCCACCCAACCGGCTTCGTGATTGCCGGCATTTCCTAATCCCTGTATTGGTAGTAATTGGAAGGGAAGCTGGATTGATATCAACACCCATACATCGTGAAATTTTAAAGGGATAGTAAGTGATTTTATCACACTGTATAGAGTTGCGGCAGTGAATCCCCAGATAGTAAAGCCAAGAATAAGTTCTCTTACTTTTGGGTAAACTGGTTTGTTTGCTTTAAGATAGTTCCCCACTTTTTCTGGTAGAAGGCCTGTCTGATTCTGCCCAAGATAAATTAGAACATACGATCCAACACACATAACCAAGCCAAAACATCCAATAATTATCCGATTGGTGATAGTGAGGTGGGTGGGTGAAAAAAGAGCAACACTAAAAATAATCATGCCAAGTGTAACAAGATCTTGGATTCGTGCTTTGAGCAAGA
>QZLB01000283.1 GCA_004796425.1 Desulfobulbaceae bacterium
AACAAACGCACATTGCAAGAAAGAAATGACAAGGATTATCTGAAAATGAAACAGGCTCAGGAAAGATTGCAGTTCAGAGAGGTTGGAAAGGGTTTCATACTACTCAATCAAGCAGAGGATGGAGCGATTGGCCGAAGACTCACCAAAACCTTTGTTGATCAGCATAACAAAACTTATGTTCAGATAAACGGTCAGATGGAACCGCTCTCAGAGCAACACAGTTATCTTGCAATTGACTAATAAATGATCACAACGGTCGTTACGGCCATTGTGATGATGCAATCGGGAATTTGAGATACCGATTGCGACAAGCCCCCCGGGGACGTGAAGCGACTGGTTCATCAGCTGTCAGTGATTTGTACGCCGTCTGGAAGCACCTGTTGCTGGATCAACCATCGCTGATCCAAAATTATCACCTGTATCTGATTTCGCTTCACGTCCCCCCCCTTCTCAAGCATTCGCCTCTTGGTAACATCGAAGCAGTTCACTGAAAAGAAGATTATTGGAAAGACGGATTGATATCTACAGGTTTTCTGTTACGGTTGGTTGGTTATTCAGAATCCTTTTTTAACGGGGGGGCTTTAGCATTCTCATTCTCGGAAACCTGCACACTGCTGTCACCTGACATCACGGTTCCACGTGATCGAAACAATACTTCCAACTCGAGCAGTTCATCATCTATTTCTTCTTCAACCGATTCCGGCTGATGATCAGATTCGCTGTACCACTCTTCTCTTAACTCAGCGAGAATATCCTTGGGCATAACCACACCTCATGATTAAACGTTTTGTGCAATTCCTCACTTTTAGCTGCGACTCTGCACATAACATAACTCCCATTACACCCTGTTGGCAAGGCCTAAGAGTATTGAAAACAGACTCTCGGTCACACTTTTCCAGGTGGGGTCAAACCCTCAAAATAACGGGTAAGATAGGGCTACCGCACCAAGGCCATCTGTGAGAGCGGATGATTTGGGGGATACTTACCAGTTAGAACAGGAGCACCGGGCATCGAACATTGTGAAGCACATAATTCGCTACGGAACCAAACAGCACACTCCGTATCTCGCCGCTTCCCTCCCGTCGCCCGATCACTACGAGTTGAAATTCTTGGTCATTGGCAATCGATGTGATCATACTTCGTGGATTACCAAACTCCAGGATCGTTTCAGGTGCAAATCCTTCAGCCTCAAGTTGTTCCTGGTATCTCCCCAGGAGTACTTCACCTGCCTTGCGCGCATTATCCTGCACCATATCCAGCTGAAAGTCAGGTATCATCCGGTAGGCAAGCTGCTCTTTGTTGATCACATACAACAACGTTAGTTTCTTGGAAAAACGCTGCTTTAACTTAATAATGGCTTCAACGGTCAAACGAGCAGTGGGAGAATCATCAACGGGAACGAGAATTTTTGGTTCCATGGAATATACCTCCTCTTCTTTTTCTTCTTCCTCGATAACCATCATCGAGCAGGGACTGAACTATCCATATACCATGCGCGGAAGCAGCAGTACAAGATCAGGCCAGAATGTGAGTACCAGCAGGATTGCAATCTGAATCAGCAGAAACGGCATTACGGCCTTCGACACATAAACAATATTCCGATCCACCGTAGCACCAGTAATATACAAACTGACCCCCAGTGGTGGTGTGCAATAGCCGATACCAAGATTGATGGTCATCAGTAGTCCGAAATGCATGGTGTCAATACCGAACTTCGCCAGCAGCGGCAGAAATATCGGGGTAAGAATCAGCGTAGCCGAAATGATGTCCATAAACATCCCGATGAACAGAAGCAGAATATTGACCGCCAGTAAAAACACCCATGGTGAAGAAATGTTCTGCACTACGACCGATGCAATTTTTGACGGAATCTGTTCAAAAGTCAGATACTCGCCAAAAACTGATGCTCCGGCAACTATCACGAGCAGCGAGGCAGAGGTAACGGCAGATGAAACCACCACTCGTTTGACATCCTTGATCTTCATATCCTTGTGAATCAGAATCTCAACAAATAACGCATAAAAACAGGCGACAACGGCCGCTTCATTGGCCGTAAAAAGACCGGAATAGATACCACCGAAGATAAGCACCGGCAGGAACAGTGCCCACATACTCTCTTTCAGAACTGAAAAGACCTCCTTTGCTGAAGGACGGGGTCTTCGGGTCATCCCCATTTTCTTGCACACATAGTAGGCATACAAGCTCATGGCTATCATAATCATCAGCCCGGGGATAAAACCGGTAAGAAAAAGTGCTTCGAGTTGATCATTGCTGACCATTGCGTACAAGATCATCGCAATGGATGGTGGAATGATAACTCCGAGAATAGGAGCCGTGGTCATCAACCCCACAGAGAATCGCTGATCATATCTGTTTTCAATCAAGGCGGGTATCATAAAGCCACCAATTGCAACCACAGTGGCAACAGTTGAGCCTGAGATTGCACCAAAAAAACCACACGCCAGTACACCGGCCATCGCCAGTCCACCAGGGAGAAAGCCAACCAGAACATTGGCTGTCTTGATCAGTTTTTCAACAATCGAACCGGTTGTCATGATGTTTCCACACAGGACAAAAAACATCACCACGATCAAGGCGAACTTGTCCATACTCCGATAAAGCACCTCTACTACAATCTGAGGATCAATGCCGACGACATAGACCAGTCCCACCAGGCCTGTGAAAAACAGAGCCATAAAGACCGGGACGGTTGCTGCAAGTGAGCCGAGAAGAATCGCGAGTATCAGGAGATAACTATTTTCCATGGTCGTTCAGTCTCCTGTAATTTCTTTATTCTCACGGTAATCTTCCCACATCACGATCAGGGTTCGGACCAGCATCATCACGCCCATGATCGGCAGGATTGCATAAAAGTACCATTCGGGAATTCTCAGGGTCGCCGTTCTGGCATATTCATCCTGATACATCATCACCGTCATTTGATAACCAAGATATATCATGATGACAGCAAATCCGATTACGGCAAAATGAGAGATGATGGTCAACGGCTTTTTCAATATTGGCAACATTTGCGGTAATGCATCGATGCGAATAAGTGCCCTGCTCCTGATTGCCGCAACACAGCCAATATAGGTAGAAAAGTAGATCACTTTACGCACCACCTCATCCGACCAATAAAGACTGAAACTCTGGGTCGTCTTCCGTAGCACTACATTTGCCATTGCGGTCAGGAGCGCAATACACACAGCCGTAAAAAGAGACCAATCTTCTACAAACTGAAACCCTTTATCGACTGATTTGAATAATCTCTTCCACATCCTCAAAAGTCTCCAAAAAAAAGGTCGGAGAGGGTTCCTCTCCGACCTTAACTGCAATATTTCACTTACTACTCTTTCCAGTTCCCTCTATTTATCAAGAGTAGATCTTACCGTCGCAAGATAGTCCGGCCCAATTTTCTCACCCCACTTCTTCAATACCGGTTCGGCCATCTCCTTAAGTTTTGCAATCTCTGCATCTGGCAAAGTGTAGAATTCTACACCAGCTTCTTTGGCAGCAGCAATCTGTGCATCATGCTGTTTTCTGGTTAACTGGCGTGTCTTGGCACTTTCTTCCTTAATTACCTCAAGAAAGGTTGTTCTGAGATCTTCTGGAAGTTTGTTCAACCAGCGCTTGTTGACCAGGTGGACAAAAAGTCCTTGTGCGTAGTTTAGCTCGGTGAAGGACTTCGCGATGGTAAATTTCTTCGTGATATTACAAACAATTGCCGTATGATCAAGGCCGGTAATAACACCAGTCTGCAGCGCTTGAGGCACATCACCCCATGGCATGACCGTAAACTTCAGCCCCCAGGCCTTATACGCATCGGTGTTGACCGGTGCCTCAGCAATTCTGAAGTTAACCCCTTTCGCGTCTTCAATTGATTTTACCGGAGTTGTTGAGGCCCACCCGTAATGGCCATAACCGGTAACATCGACAACAGAGATCCCTTTACTCTCAGCAGCTGTTGCAAAAGGTTCCCAAAGCGCAGGATCATTCCGGAAGGTATCCAGCTTATCAAACGTATCAACAACATATGGAAGGTTAACAATTCCCAGACGGTCGGCAACGTTCGCCGCCACAACGGATGAGCTCAGCATACCTTGGACCGCACCGAGCTTCAGCTTAGCGATCACATCCTTTTCGCCTCCGAGCTGCTTGAGTGGACGATAGTCAACATAGATTTTTCCATTAGTCTTTTCCCAAACCTTATCTCGAATCCGATAGCCAACAGCAACACCCTCAATTACGGGGTGCGAGATGTTAGATAGAATGTAAGTATATTCAGCCCCACTCGGGTCAAATTTCGGTTTCCATGCCGCCAGGGGATCCTTCTTCTTCTCTGCCGCAAGACCGCATACCGGCAAAGATATCATGACCGCTAACACAAGAACTAACAACTTCTTCATAATTACTCTCCTCTCAAAAAGATTCGTTGGGTGGAAGGGATAATCCATCAGGTAGACTAAGTGGAAATGCTCCACATTTAGAACCGTCAGAATCTGACTTAACATAAAAGGTGGGGATACGCAAATGCTTTACCCATAGTGATTACAGGAAATTTTCAGGTTTTTCTCCTTGAAACAGCGGCGAAATTTGGTCTAGCCAACAAGGTTTAACCCGTACGAAACAGCATGGCCAAAATTTGTTGCTACTTAGGCCTGAATTCATTACACTTTTCATTCAATAGAGTATTCGGACCATCAAACTAATAATATTAGGCAACAGAGGTCAGCCATTTTTTTTGCCATGGGAGAATCGATACCACTATTATCGATCTGGCAAAAACGACTTTTTTGATCAATAAATTGGCGGCTCTTTTTGCTTTGACCGAAGACAGAAGGAGCAAGCGACACCAGTCATACAATCGAGTTACTTTTTGAGATTATTTACTATTTATCAATTTCCACTTTAAGTGTGCTTCATATTTTCACGCCGCGGGCTTTCGGTTCATTCTCTGCTGAATTCGCGAGGATTAGATTTTGGCATACTCACAAACACGTTTTCCCTGTATCTTTAGTGCTCCAACAATCTGGCCCCATCCCCTGCTGGATAGATCAGACCGATGGGAACCATCCGTGAATTGGACTTATTGCATTAATAGTATTCGGAGGTAATAAGTGAAAAGGTTATTGCTCGTTTCAACCTGGGTCCTTGTTTTTTTAAGCGTGCTCATCCTTTCAAGAAACATGCAAGCCTCTCAGAGTGTTAGCCTGCCACTGACTCTGGATTATGGAGTATTGCGTACACTGGTTGTCGAACAGGCTTTTACCGATCCCGGGGAGTCTGTCACCGTTGTAAACAGTGGCAACGGCTGCATCAAACTGACCCTGTCAGAACCTCAGATCAGTGAACAGGGCGGACTGCTCAGAAACGAAATGAAGTTATTTATCAGCGTAGGTACACCACTTGGGGGACGTTGCTATGCTCCGTTGGAGTGGAGCGGTTACCTTGTCTTGTATCAGCAGCCACGTATTTCCAGGGATAACTGGCTACTTTCTTTCTCAACAAGAGGTGCCGAATTACTCGCCAATAACCGCCAGCCTATCACAATCGCAAATATCTTGTGGCAGTTGGTCGAGAGCAAGGCACTATCATACGTCGAGGATATTTTTGTCGATCTGCTTCCTCCGGTAAAAGAACTCAAGCAATTCCTGCTCCCACTCTTCCCTGAGGAGACCAGAAATCAAGCGGAACGTATGCTTACTTCAATGAGGCCCGGTAAGCTCACGGTGGATTCAGATTCACTCAAATTATCCATCCTTGCAGATGTAGAAACCATTTATGAGCATGATGACAACCAAAACCTTGAGCCACTTACGGAAGGGGAACTCGAAAGAGTAGTCTCAATCTGGGAAAACTGGGATGGGCTGCTGATATACCTGATAACAATCATCTCCAAAGAGTCTTTGAAAGATACAGAACAGCAGATCTTAAGAAATCTTCTACTCGAAACGCGCTATCAATTCGTTTATGCCCTATCCGACAAGACGATATCCAAAGATTTCGTTCGTAAACAATTTGTTTATTGCTGGAGACAACTTGCCCCTATTTTTAGAGCATATCTTTTTAATGAAACCGATAGTGCTCATGCACTCGGGTACCTTGCCTTTGTTTCTGCTGCAGACTCGTTGCTGGTCTTCGATCAACTCGGCCCGACATTTGGCATAGAAATAAGCAGGAGCGGCCTGATCAGACTTGTAAACATGCTTCAGGCAGATCCAGAACTACTGAAGTACCGATCGCACATCAGACCGGAGTTGCAAGACCTTTTCCAGATTACTCCGGAGCGGAAGTATGATGAGCAGAAAAGTCTGCCAGAAAAAGAACCGGTAAATGGTGCTACTCTTAAAAAACAATTGCCTATCCTTGCGAGAATATATCGCATATTTGGGCTCCATCAGGCGTATGCTGAGCTGCCGACATTTAAGGAAATACTGCAGTGGAAAGTCCCAGAAACTGATGTTGCGGCCTATGTTGGAAGAGTTAATCAACTTCTCTCAAAGAGTTCCATCATGGTCTGGGACAACGCGAGCTTACCGGAGCAGCGAGCCTCAATGTTTCATAATCTGATAACTGCGATGGCCTGGCAGGAAAGCTGTTTCAGACAATTCGTCGTTAAGAAAAAACGATTAACCTACCTGCTTTCTTATAACCAGAGCTCAGTCGGGCTCATGCAGATAAATGAGCGTGTCTGGAGGGGAATCTTTAACCGCGAAAGTCTGCGGTGGGATATCAATTACAATGCTGATGCCGGCTGTCAGATCACCGCACTTTACATGAGAAAATATGCACTCCGCGACAGACAGGTGGCCAGCGACTTCAGTGACGATACACTGGCGCGACTCGTCTATGCCATGTATAATGGCGGCCCTTCTCAATACAAAAAGTTCCTTGAGCGTTTAGAAACAGGAACCTACTACGACAGCGACAATCTATTCTGGCAAAAATACCAGTGGGTCACAACCGGCAACCTGGACAAAGCTACCATGTGCCTGAGTGGTATCTAATTCTTGATTCCGGTCTTGAATTTGGTTTGGGACAGACCATCTTGTTTGGTTGATTTAAAGAAACAGTCGGTAGGCAGGATTATCTGTTTCTTCAACGAACCGATACCCCAGCTCCTGAAGCCGTAGATCTAAATCCTTCTTGTCGCAGTCCGCTACTTCAAAACCAACCAGGACACGCCCGTAGTCACCCCCCTGGGCACGGTAATGGAAGAGTGAGATATTCCGGCGTCCTCTGGTCGCATCGAGAAACCGGACCAGTGCACCGGGTCGCTCGGGGAACCAAAACCGATACAACCGTTCATTTTGAACGTTTGCTGAACGGCCGCCAACCATATACCTGATATGGTTTTTGGCCAACTCATCATCGGTGAGATCGAGTGTATCAAAACCGCTGTCGATCAACTGCTTTTTAAAACTGATACGGTCTTCATCGTTGCTGACAGTAATCCCCACAAATATTTGTGCACGATCCCGCTCTGAAAGACGATAATTAAACTCCGTTATATTTCTTTCACCGACCTGCTCATGACAAAAGCGCTTTAAACTGCCCGGTTTCTCTGGAATGGTCACCGCATACAGGGCCTCCTGTTTTTCACCAATCAAAGTTCTCTCAGCAACAAATCTCAATCTCTCAAAATTCATATTGGCTCCCGACAGTACGGCAACCATAGTCTTTCCCTGCCAACGGGACTGTCGGGCATACTTCTGCAGGCCGGCCATGGCCAAACCTCCCGCAGGTTCAACAATTGATCGAGTGGCTTGAAACACTGTCTTGATGCCGCTACACAACTCATCGGTATTCACGGTGACAATTTCATCCACAACACCTTGGCAGATTGCAAACGTCCGTTCTCCGGCTTTCTTTACCGCGACCCCATCGGCAAATGCACCAACATATTCCAGCTCTACGATTTTGCCGGCTTCAAGCGATTTCAACATGGTTGGACTATCGACCGGTTCCACTCCGATGATCTTCACCTCGGGACGAAGTTCTTTGACATAGGCACCAATCCCCGCAATCAGACCACCACCGCCAACCGGTACAAAAATCGCGTCTAGTGCTCCCGGGTTCTGGCGAATGATCTCATCGCCCACGGTACCTTGACCGGCGATAACCAACTCATCATCGAACGGGTGGATAAATACCCGGCCCTGCTCCCGGGCAACCACTCGCGCATGCTCAGCAGCCTCCGAATAGCTGTCCCCATGCAAAATGATCGTTCCCCCGTAATTGCGAACCGCTTCAACTTTTATTGCAGGAGTAGTCACCGGCATGACAATCAGGGTATCAATACCAAGCATTCGCCCTGAGTAGGCGACCCCCTGGGCATGATTGCCCGCGGACGCCGCAACAACCCCTTTCGATTTCTCAGTATCAGTGAGGTGCGCAAGTCTATTATAAGCTCCTCTGATCTTGAAGGAAAAAATTGGTTGCTGATCCTCGCGCTTTAACCGGACTCTATTGCCAAGCTTCTGTGACAAACTTTCCGATTCATCAAGTAGTGTTTCCCTTACAACTTCGTAAACTCTTGATGTTAATATTTTTTTAACCAGTTCATCCATATCAGTTCTCTCAATTATTGCCTTGAACCAACGATTGCGACATCTTTATTTATTTTACCTGTCATGGATGTACATACCCAACGGAGGATTTTGCGTCAAATTCCTTTTGTAACTTCCGTTTCACCCTTTTTCTTTTCCCAAAAGAACCTATTGTTAAGGATAAGAACATCACTATTACTTGCAACAGAGCGTTTTGCCTCTGTTATATATTCAACGGTTGGAGTGTAGAATCAATGATTTCTCTGAGCGAACGAGCAAAAGAACAATTTCACAGTCATATCACCGAGGCCGATTCATTCATTAGAATCTCTGTTAAACCGGGTGGCTGTTCTGGCATGACATATGAAGCTGAAGTCACTAGTCAGCGGCAAGGCTCCGATTCCGTGGTTTTTTCTGAGCAGGAACTCACCGTGGTAACCGATTCAGCAAGCCTGCCTTATATTATCGGTCTGCAGGTAGATTATTCCGATGACCTGATCTCCTCAGGATTCAGGTTCAGCAACGAATCCAATGAGAGTTCATGCGGCTGCGGTGCAAGTTTTGCCCTTGCTGGATTCCCGGAAGCACAATAGGGAGGACCGAACATTGAGTGTAAAACCGATACCGCTGCTTGGCGGCAAATCAGTGCACTGTATCAACGAGCAGCAGATGGCTGAAGCCGAAAGGCTTGCTGAATCAGATCCGGTTTCAGCTCCTGTTATTCAGGACTTTTTAAAAAAAGCAGAGTCTGAATTGAGCCGAAATGAACGAGCAGCCCTGGCTTTTGTCATCATCAGAAACCTGAAAAACAAAGGTTGAGTTTCCGGGTACCCGGCTATATATCAATACCGGGTGCCGGAAACTCGCGACAGTAGCTGGCAACATCTTCGGCAATTTCACTGATCAACCGATCGTTCTCCGGTTCGGATATAACTGCGTTGATCCACTCCCCGACCTGGACCATTTGCGCCTCACGAAAACCACGAGAGGTTACCGCAGCAGTTCCCAACCGTACTCCACTCGGATCAAATGGTTTACGTTTATCATTTGGCACCGCATTATAATTGAGTACAATACCCGCCCGGTCAAGTGCTTTGGCGGCGATTTTCCCCGTCACTTCCTTATTGGTGAGATCGACCAGGATCAGATGATTATCTGATCCTCCAGTTACCAGATCAAAGTCCCATTTTTTCAGCGTATCGGACAGCGCCACTGCATTATCCACGACCTGTCTGGCATAATCTTTGAACTCTGGTGCCAAGGCTTCCTTGAAGGCTACAGCCATTGCTGCAGTCGTGTGGTTATGCGGACCACCCTGAATCCCTGGAAAGACAGCTTTGTCTATTGCTGCCGCATGCTCCTGTTTGCACATGATGATCGCACCACGTGGTCCCCTCAGCGATTTGTGGGTCGTCGTGGTAACCACATCGGCATATGGGATTGGTGATTGATGCACTCCCCCGGCTACCAGTCCGGCAAAGTGCGCCATGTCAACCAGCAATATGGCTCCAACCTCATCGGCTATTTCTCTAAAGTATTCAAAATCCAATTCTCTTGGATAGGCTGAATGACCGGCGATTATTAAGGCTGGCTTGCAACTTCTGGCCTTTTCCCGTATTGACTCGTAATCCAGAAATCCGTTATCCGGAGAAAGGCCATAGGATTCTGCATTAAAATATTTCCCTGAAATTGAGACTTTCGCACCATGGGTCAGATGTCCGCCATGGGGCAGCGCCATTCCCAGTATCGTATCACCTGGTTTCAGAAACGCCAGATATACCGCCAGATTTGCCGGTGATCCGCTATATGGCTGGACATTCACGTGCTCAGCGCCGAATAATTCCTTGGCCCGCTCAATCGCCAATTCCTCAACCTGATCGATGATCTGCTGTCCTTCATAATATCGCTTACCGGCATACCCTTCTGAATACTTATTCGTGAGTACGGAGCTGGTCGCCTCAAGTACTGCAGAAGAAACGTAATTCTCAGAAGCGATCAGGCGAATTTTGTCTGCCTGTCGCCGCTCTTCCTGTTTTATCAGATCATAAATCTCCTGGTCAACCTTCTTCACTTCATTCATTATCTTCCCTCTTACTGACCTGTTTTATCTTGATAGCTTATATTTATTCGTCCTCGGAATATAGCAACACCGCAGTTTCAGCATCGCCTGCCAGATTTCTCTGCTTCAGATAGGTAGCGATGCGTGCTCGTTCCTCCGGACTTTTTTTCTGGGCAAGTTCACTTTTGGCTGTCATTGATTCTACCCTCACCGCAACAATTTCGCAGTGACGGACCGGTGGGGTCTGCTCCGTTATTTCCTCAAAATGCTGCTGATCATCCTGGTGGCTGCTGACAAGCGCATTCAATGCTTTCACTTTCTCTTCAATATTTTCGACAACCTTAGCCTGACCTCTGATTATCACACAGTGATAAAACTGGGTGACGGCGCAGGGCTTCTCGTGATTATCAGCAAATGCAAGATCAAGGTAGGCAAGCGGTTGATCCACCTGAAAACATACCCGGGACTCGCGTCGGATATTATCCAGTTTTTCACCGGCTCGTGCGCAATGAAAATAGATCAAACCGTCCAGATAGACATAATTAACCGGAGTAATATAGGGGTATCCGTCACTTCCGATGGTAGCCAACCTGCCAATGCGCGATTTCCCCAGAAACGTATCGATAAACCTTTGATCAGTTATCTGGTTGTGCTTTCTCTTCATACTCAACCCTTTAGCGGTCCTCTCCAGCCTCTTTCGACAAGGGGATGCCAACAATCTTTTTTATCGACTCTTTCCATTTAATAAGCGGATCTAATTTATATCGTTCATACA
>QZLB01000043.1 GCA_004796425.1 Desulfobulbaceae bacterium
AAAATCGCAGCCATTGTCCCGCAATTCGTTCAGCTCTTCCCGTAGGATTTTAACGATATCATTGGCCATCCGCTTATGGTTCCAGTAGGCCTTGCGGGTCAGAGCGGTGACCCACATCGAGCGCGTCAGCAGATATGGTCCCGGGAGAGTGATTTTGACCGGTTTATCGGTTAATTGTTTTAAAAATATCAGATCATCAAGTGCCAGCGGTTCCCTGCGGGACAACTTCCCAACACAGGTCGGGTTTTTCACTGCAGATGCTGGCATATCCATCGTGCGCAGCATTTCCTCAAATTCTGCTTTGTCCTCGACATAATCAAGCATATCGGCAAGCGACATGAGCTGAGTTCCTGCCACCTTTTCGGTAATAAAGGCATAGAAACTTTCTCTGCGGTGCTCACCATCAACCAGGATATCGAGACCCGCCTGCTCCTGCAAATCAACCGTTCTGCGAATCTCAGCTTCGGCAACGTCCAGATAATCTTGTTTTTCAACACTACCCTTCTAGCATCCGCGCAGCGCTTTCAACATCTTTTTAGAGCGCGGCCACGAGCCCACCTGGGTCGTCAAAAATGATTGTTCAGAACTCATTACTTATCCCAGGGCCAGGGTTATGTTGAGATCTACTGCTTTGCTGAGTGTCGCTGCAATTGGAAAACGGGAAACACTCCTGTCCCAGACCTCACGCACTTTATCCTCATCGTCAAAGGTTGAGGCAAAGCATTTCAACTCAATCACCGAAAGTGATGGATCACCTTCTTCCATCCCCAGATGGGCCAAAATATTATGCAGCGAACCACTCAGAGAAATCTCAATATCGTCAACATCCAGATTATCTTTGGCGCATTCTGTAGAAAATGCCGTACTCAATGATCCCGCCAGGGCACCAAGCAAATATTCCATAGCAGATGGGTACTTGTCTTTTTCCTCAAAACTGGCGGGTTGACCGATTTCAAAAGAGAAGTTTCTGCTGTATACCCTGGATTTCAGATGCCCCTGAGAGCGAGCCCGAACCGCCATTCATAGCTCTTCGCTTTATCCAGATCCTCTTTGAGGGACTCTTCTTCCTTCTTCTCCGTCGTACCACGTCTGACGCAGTAGCGCACAAACCCGTCGCCTTTCTCCTGGCCCAGATACTCGTGGCCCGACATGCGACACCAGGGAGGAAGATCATCAGCAACCGTAGGCTCCCTGCTGCGCATTTCAAGAATTCCATCAATCGGGGTTTTAAGCATGTGCTCTCGAATCAGCAGGATCAGTCCCGACCCACAATCCAGGTCACCGCCCTCGAATTCAACATCAAATTACCAATCCGGTGGACCAGTATCGGTTGTTGGGGATGTCACACGCTTTTCCTACGTTGCTGCGATTGGGCACCTAACCCCGTGCCGTTACATAACACCCAGAAAACTCCACCCCGTCAGTGAGGAAATCTATGGGCGCAGAACAGGGAAGGTAGCAGGGATTCAACTATATGTAAAATTGGTTTTCCCGATAGAAAGCGCGTTCTCATGGGCTCTTTCGTTATGGAATCATTGACAGAACTGTAATCAAGAACAGACCATGTTTATTGGTTGTCACTGATTTCTCTAAAGCGCTTTTTGAACCGGCCCAAAGCGTTTACAATAATGGAAGTCAAGATGATCAATGAGGAACTGATTTGTACCTTAAGCTCTTCCAAATTTGATATATAATTCTTGAGGATGTAAACTCAATGGATGTTGGCAGATAATCATATAAAGTTTCAATAATTTTGTGAGGACAGGGGTACACAGCATCACTTCGTTCAAAATTGCTCTTCAATGATGATATTCATCATTTGCTGCTGCGACCTATTGGCATAATTTAGATCTTGGAATGGTCATGAAAAATCGTGTTGTATCTATCGGATCATGGGCTTTAGGATTTGTTCTGATTTTGTTTGCGAATTGCTACGCAGCGAAATCGGCGGATAAAATCCTCATCGGTGCGACGATTTCAATGAGCGGCAAGTACAAAGAACCAGCCCTGATGATGCAGGAAGCTTACAATTATTGGGTGCAGGATATAAATGCTCGAGGTGGTCTGCTGGGCAAGCAAGTTGAACTGATACTATATGACGATAAAAGCACCCCAGAGACAACTGAGACCTTGTACAGGCAACTCATTGAAAAGGATAACGTTGACCTCGTTTTGTCACCGTACAGCACACCTCTTACGCTCAAGGCCTCTGAGGTTTGTGAACCAAATGAAAAAGTTCTGCTTGCCGTTGCAGCTGCATCTAAAAAACCCTGGTCAATGGGAAGGCGCTATTTATTTCAGTTATATGCTCCCGCAGATCGCCAATTTGTCGGTTTATTAGATATGATGGCACGAGCGAATTATTCAAAACTTGCGCTGATTTATAATGATGTTTCCCCATTCAATGTCGACATCGCTGCTGGCATCAAAGATTGGTCGAGAAAATTCAAAATCGAGATCGTTTATGAAAAGAGTTACCAGAATGGCGAAGAAGAACTTGCAAAAATAATAGAAGAAATAAGGGAAATCCAACCTGACTCAATAATCAACTCAGCCTACCCACCTGATTCTTACGAACTGCTTCGGTTGCTCGATAGCCTTAATTATAGACCTCCCGTTCTTGCATTGCCTATCGTCCCCGCCCATCCTGATTTTCAAAAGAACGTTGGGCTAATTGCTGATCGTATACTCGGGCCATCACAGTGGGAGCCCAGAGAACGCATACCATTTCCAGGAACAAAGCAGTTCATTGAAGGATTCAGCAAATTTGCTGGTCATGAACCATCTTTTCATGCCACCTCTGCCTATAGTAGCTGTCAGTTACTCGAAAAAGCGATCACACAGACTAAAACACTTGATAACAAAACATTACGAGATTACATCGCAGCCTTGGACACGGTGACAATATTGGGTCGTTTTAAAGTTGATCTCAGTGGAGTGCAGGTCGGGCACAGCTCGGTAATCATTCAATGGCAGAATGGGAAAAAGGAAATTGTCTGGCCACGAAAAATGCGCACAGCGGAACCAATGCTTTAAGCCAACCGATGAGAAGCCAAACTCCACTATACAATAGGATACTGTTTCGTATTTTATTACCTGTAATACTCGTCGGTATCCTGGCTTCTACTATCTTGATCCTGAGCCTATCGCCTCCCCTGGAGAAAAAATTGGTGCGGCAGCTCAACTCAAATTTGGACCTCTCATCGATGCTAGGTTTACAGGCATGTGAAGAAGCGTTCAATTATATGCTTGAGTTACGTCTTGAAGATGATCCGGAGATGAACCAAACGGTTCAACAGGAAGTAAAAAACAAACTTTCACTGGTACGTGAACATTTTCAATACATCAATATCGTTATTTTGAGTTCTGAAACGGACTACCTGTTCAATACAGAACAAAAATCTCTTATGAAATGGGACGGCCCGCCGCTAAGTGATAAGAACAATTCTTACATTGACTTCAGCATTGAAGGCAAAGAAGTAAAGGCCTTTGTGCGCGAATTCCCGTTTTGGGACTGGCATATCGTCAGTTATGTTTATAAAACA
This sequence comes from Desulfobulbaceae bacterium, assembly GCA_004796425.1. Taxonomy (GTDB): domain Bacteria; phylum Desulfobacterota; class Desulfobulbia; order Desulfobulbales; family Desulfocapsaceae; genus MADRE3. Next base: position 3,546 of record QZLB01000043.1, read on the forward strand.
GATTACACCGAGCCAATACGTCAAGCCTATCTTATAACGTACCTCAGCACTACCATTGTCTTTGTTTCGACCATAATCACACTTTTGGTTGTCTATATCTTTTTTATCAATCGTCCCCTAAAAAGTCTTATCAGTGCAACGAATAGCGTAAGCGAAGGAGAGTTTAGGCGCGTGCAGGTAATTCCGAAAAGTGAACTCGGTTACCTGACACATTCATTCAATAGCATGGTGAGTAATCTTGAAAAGGAAAAAAATGAAGTTCAAAGTTTGATCACGCAATTGCAAGAGAGTAGCGCGATGCTGCGGCTCGTTCTCGACAATATACCGGTACGTGTTTTCTGGAAAGACCTGGATCTAAAATATCGCGGAGGAAATCAGTTTTTTGCAGAAGATGCCGGTCTGGACCATTATGAGCAATTGATCGGTAAAACCGATTTTGATTTGGATTTTGCAAGACAAGCCGACAAGTATCGCTCAGACGATCGAAGTGTAATAGAAGAAGGAGCAAGCAAACTGTTATACGAAGAAGAGCAGGACCGTCCCGACGGCACAACCTCTTGGGTTCAAACCAACAAGGTCCCGATGCGAGGAGAAGATGGTAAAATTATCGGACTGCTTGGGACATATCAAGATATTACCTCCCAGAAAAAAGCCGAAGAGGAGGTGAGGCAGTTAAGAAATTACCTGTCCAACATCATCGATTCCATGCCTTCTGTCTTGGTCGGTATCAATAATAATCTGATTGTAACCCTATGGAACAAGGAAGCCGAAAAAAGAACCGGCATAAGCAGATTTGATTCCATTGGCAAAAAGATAACGCAAGTGTTTCCCGATTATTGGATTAATCTAGAAATGATCGAGCTGACCCTCAAGAACAAGCAAGAATATATACTGCGAAAACAACAACGTAAAAAAGATAACCAAAACATTTATGAAAACCACACGATCTTTCCTCTGATAATTGATGGACTTGAAGGCGCCGTTATAAGAATTGATGATGCCACCAAAGAAGTTATCCTCGAAAATCAATTGAACCAGAGTAGAAAACTTGAAGCAATCGGCTCCTTGGCCGGTGGCGTTGCTCATGACTTTAACAATATGCTGGGTGGCATTATTGGTTCCGCAGAGCTCTTGCTATTACAGGGCGATAAGCCTGAGAAAGTAAAACAATATACCAACATTATCATCGAATCATCTGCCAGAGCGGCGGATCTGACCTCAAAGCTATTAGCTTTTTCAAGACAGCAACATAAAACTTCCACTGCCATTGATGTACATAAAATAATTGATGAAACGATATCTTTACTCGAGAATACGGTGGACAAGCGTGTTTCAATAAAGAAAGACTTAACCGCAGAAGCTCATGTAATTGTCGGTGATCCTGCTCAAATTCAGAATGCAATTTTAAATTTGGGCATCAATGCCTCCCAGGCCATGCCTCATGGAGGACAACTATCCATCAGAAGTAACAACGTCACGCTTGACTCTGTCTATTGCGAGTCATCGGTATTTGATCTCTCTCCCGGGAATTACATCAAAATTGAAATCAGGGACACCGGTGTTGGCATTTCGATAGATATCCAGGACAGGATATTCGACCCATTTTTTACCACAAAAGAAAAAGGCAAAGGAACAGGGTTAGGCCTCGCAGCGGTCTATGGGAGCATAAAACAGCATAGTGGTGCGATTACTGTATATAGCGAGATAAACGCTGGAACTGTCTTTAGAATAATACTTCCGCTCTCCGACCAAGAGGTAGACTATGATCAAAGCCCTCACGAACTTCTCACCGGTTCCGGATCCATTCTTGTGGTCGATGACGAGGAGGTAATGCGTATCTCCGCCAAGAGCATCTTAAATGAACTTGGTTATGATACTACCTTGGCGGTTAACGGTGAGGAAGCCCTCGAATTATATCGAAAGGAACGATTCGATGCAGTACTTCTTGACATGATCATGCCTGTCATGAATGGAAAGGACTGTTTTGAAAAGCTGAGAAAGATCGATCCAGATGTTCGTGTCATTCTAGCATCAGGGTTTTCTCGTGAGCAGGATGTCCAGGTAATGAAATCTATGGGGCTGAGGGAATTTATCCAGAAACCGTATCGAATAACCGAATTAAGCCAGAAATTGCATGATGTTCTGGCCCAATCGTGAAATCAGGGACAATCTTAACACCCGACTGTCCCTGATTCTTCTTATGCGGTTTCACCCAGCGCTTTAATATGCTCAGGCAAGCGCTCGTTTGAACCGTACATGAAATGATTGGACATATTCTCTGAAAACCGACTAGCCTCTGTCTGCAAACCAACCGCTTCGGCCACCTGTCGAATATGGATGGGGGCTGCTCCACAACAGACACCAAGATAGTTGATCCCCAGACTATATGCTTCTTTGGCAAACTCACCAATCTCATAACGATTGCAGTAGAGCGGATCAAGCGCGGTGGGGAAGGTCCTGCCATGGGGAGCCGGGCAGGTGCATGACGAATGATCCGAGAGGTTAAAAAAGGTCGGCTCAAACTCGTTGGTTCTATACGGGATGGGTAGTGCCCCCACATGGCAGGAGACCGCTTTGCGAATCTCGCGAAGATAAGGCATCATGGTTTCTGGCCCGCGAAAACAGTTCATTCCGACCACATCCGCACCCCGCTGTTCAAGCTCCTTGCAGGTCTCGACGATGGAGACCTTGTCCATCATCTGGTTTTCTGCCATCGGTGCAATGGTGACCACGGCGGGCAACCCTGAGGCTTGAATCGCTTCCAGTGCCTGGTAGGCCTCTTCGGCGTAATAGAAGGTTTCGCCAATGATTATATCGGCGCCTTCATCCACCGCCCAGCCAACCATCTCATCGAACATGCTTCGCACTTCCCGCTGTTTTCCCTGATCTTCCGGATTCCAGATATTGGTGTTGGAAATATTTCCTGCCATCAGGTTGCCAGGTTTTGATTGGGCTACTTTTCTGGCGATTTTTAAGGCGGCCCTGTTTAACGGCTCAAGCAGCGCTTCTTTGCCAATTACCCGCATCTTCTCTCGGTGACCATTGTAGGTAAATGCCTCGACAATGTCTGAACCCGCTCTTTGAAAATCACGGTGCAATGCTTCCAATGCCTCTGGATATTCCAGTGCAACTTCCGGCACGAATTCGCCCGCGGTGAGATAACCGCGCCGCTCAAGTTCAAACAGAAATCCTTCCGCACAGATCACCGGGCCCGCATCTAATCTAGTTACCAATATATTTTTTGACATCTCTTCCTCCCTCCCTTGATTCACGAGGCTTTAAACCTGCTTAGTTGTATGAGTATATGGGCTTCCTCCATTTGATGAATTATTAACCATTTCAATACATGAACAAAAGTGGTATATATTCATCAATCAATGAATTTTTCTCATGATTAATATGATAGAAAGATCACATTTGGAAATAATTCGTGGAATCGACCGCCATCGGACCCTCACAGAGGCTTCGGCAATCTTGCATCTCAGTCAATCAGCACTCAGCCACGCCATTCGAAAACTCGAAAGCCGGACCGGCACAAAAATCTGGATAAAACAGGGGAGGAATCTCGAGTTTACAGACACTGGCCGATTCCTGTTGAGCCTTGCCAACAGGATTCTTCCGCAATTGGAACATGGTGATCGGGCGCTTAAACAGTTTTCTAACGGAAAGAAGGGCACCTTGAGAATCGGCATGGAGTGCCATCCTTGTTACCAGTGGTTACTCAAGGTTGTCTTACCCTTTTTGCAGACCTGGCCGGAAGTTGATTTAGATATAAAAAAAGATTTTCAATTTGATGGTTATAGCAGCCTGAAAGATCATGAGACGGATCTCCTGATCACACCAGATTTAATCAAAGATAACACGCTGATCTTCACCCCCATTTTCCCTTATGAATTGGTGCTTATCGTAGCCAGAAACCACAAATTAGCACCAAAGTCATATGTCACCACCGAAGATCTTGAAACCGAAACACTCCTGACCTACCCGGTTGGAACCGACCGACTCGATATTTTTACCAACTTTCTCATCCCTTCCGGCTGCAAGCCAGCCTCCCATAAAGTCATAGAAGACCATGAAATCATGATACAGATGGTCGCAGCCGAAAGAGGGGTGACCGCACTTCCAAACTGGATGTTTGCCGAATATAACGAAACCTTGCCAATAAAAGCCCTTCGCCTTGGAAGTGGTGGGCTCCATAAAAAGCTTTATACAGCAATCCGGGCTATTGATCATGATGTAGATTACATTCAGGCTTTTGTCTCTTCTGCCATTGAGGTTGGTGAAACGGACTCAAGCTAAATCAGATTAAAATATATCTGAGAATCGCACTCTCGTTATCCAAGAGTGGTAATGCTGCTATAAATGATGCTCTTTTGCGGTAGATAACAATCGACCAAATTCACCTGCTTTCTCAATGAGTCTTGAGTCTTCCCTTAACGTACTTAAATCGCGGGGAATGTTTGGAAACATGCAGGAGTGGAACTGACATGACAACATATGCGCCAGACTTTTCACCTGCCCTTCTAAAAGCGCCATATTATCTTCCATTCCATCATTGCCCGTGGCCATAACCGCTAGAACCTTGCCAGAAAGTGGCGTTTGGACACTGCCTGACTGGTCAAACTTCACCAATGAGCCCATCCGGTCTACCATCATTTTCAACTGTGCAGGGTAACTCATCCAATACGTTGGAGTTGCAAAGGCAAGCACATCGTAGTTCACTAAACCTGCGGTCGTTTTTGCAAGCTCATCATCAACAACACAAGAATACTGCTCAGATTCATGGCAGCTCCCACAACCGATACACCCCGGGATTTTGAACGATAGTTTCGTCCCATCAATTTCAGACACTTGTGCTTTGGCACCCTGGGCAGACTGTGCCATAACTGAAGAAAGAAATCGGGTAGAACCATTCTTACGGGGACTACCCTGAATAATCACCATCTTTACACTCATCTTTATCCTCTTAGGGTCGTAAATATTTTAAATGATTGAGCTTCAATCAACTCTTTCTATTTTGAAAGTTACCGGACGAAATAAGTCCGTGCAATTTGCAAGTGCCGAACTGCTGTCCTTCATCATTTCAAATGAGCCACCAGTTGCGATAGAAAGAATCATATGACGAATATCGGCCCAGGCATATGGGCAGATACCTTCTGGCATTTCAAACGCATTGGTTATGAAAAACTCCTGACCTTCTTCAACCATTTCACAAACTGAAAATCTCTCAGGTTGCTTGGTATATTCTTCGACAAGATCATCACTAAACGCTTTCTTAACTACCGTTACTTTACATTTCTGAAACATATCCACCTCTCTTGATTGCTGCCACCAATGTTGCTATAGCAACTATTTGGGCAAAAAAAACTACAGGTTCTTTTTTACGTTACCACATACCTTTTCCAGTAACGCGACCAACAATTTAATTTCCTCGTCTTGAAGTACTTCAGCACAAATCTCATCCGTTTTTTGGGTCAGTGGTATTACCGCATTAATTACCTGCGTTCCCTGGTCCGTAATGTTAATTCGGTACATCCTGCGATCTGCATCATCTCTTCCTCGTATGAGGTATCCCTTCTTCTCCAGTAAGTCGAGAATTCTCGTGATATTTGTTTTATCCTTCATGCATTGCTCTGCTATCTCCGTCTGGGATAAACCCGGATTGGTAGATACCACCTTCAACACAAGCCACTGTTCACTGGTTATTGTAAAGCCCCCTTCCTTTAATAACTTGTTAATGTAGGTTTTCAAATACCAGTTCGTTTTGCCTATGGAGTAACCCAAAGAGGCGCTTATGCCATTTTTTCCAGTCAAAATATTGTGCTCGCTGTTGTCTGTTAAGTAAACCACCCGCTTGGTTGTTTTGCCGATTATATGCATAGCAACTATATTTGTCAACCTTTTTCGACACTGCGCACCTTCATTGCACCAACGAGCACTTGTCATTATTGTAAATCGGGTCCAGTCAACAAGAGGCAATTTAATCCTAAGACAGGTCTATAATCTTCAATGGAATACCAATTCAAATACAGAATATATGCAGAAGCGCTTTACGATGCCCTCCAGGAAGACGCCTTTTATATTACATTGGAGAGATCTGTCGTAAACTCATCTTCCAAAGAGGCAATGCTCAAATACTTGGATTATTCCATCAAAGAATCTACAGAATTTGGGGAGGTGGTAACTCCAGAAAATCATGATTTCGGGATTTCAATATGGAGTAAACCGCTTGAGCCAGCTCAAGAGTTGGAAAAAAAGATTAGAAAGCAAACATTTCTCAAGGTGCATATGGGTGATTCAAGCTTGGCGATCTATAACGCAATTGTTGATTATATGTCTCAAAAAACTATCACATTAGTCCCTGCGAATGCCTGGTATTTATCCATAGTCGGTATCCTACCGCAATATCAAGGGAAGGGGTTAGGCCCTGAACTTGTCACAACGATTTTGAAACAGACAGATCAAAAAGGAATTCCAACCTACCTTGAAACATTCACGCCCCAAAATATGTCGTTCTATAAAAGACTTGGATATAAGCAGGTTGAATGTATCCACGAACCTACGACAAGTGCGACCTATTGGATCATGGTCCGACCGCCTTCATCAATCATATAAAACAGCGTTACAATCGATAGCCAATTGGTAAAAGTAAGGTTGAATTAGTCAATACTCGAAGGGTCAACCATTGAATCTGGCTTGTTCTTTTCTGCAGCTTTATGCAACCCATCACCAAGGTCTTTCAATATATAATAGGTGACGAGTTTTGATATCTCTTCATTATCAAGACCTTTTACCGTTTCATGTATTCCGATGATTGCCTGATTTGTCTTCTCAATTGTTTCTTGAGTCGCATACAGTCTTTCAGACATTTGCGTTATCGGTACTTTCAAATCAGATTCGGAAATAACGTGAGTGAGAGATTCTTTAAGTTGTGCAGAAGCTGAAGCCACCAAACGCTCTACAATCTCATCCGTATCTATCCGCTGAAAGCGATCTTTCAATTCAGCAATCGTCTGCTCAGCTTCAACCAGATTACCTTTTAACTGGTTAACGAGTGCTGCTGATTGCCAGGTCACATAACCCATTCCACCAAACAGAATGAGGAACAGTAGAAAATTGATACAAACGATTATGAGAATTCTGTTCTGTTTCTTTTGCACAATTTCGAGTTCAATCATTAGATCCCCTCCAATAAACGCCATCTATTTTTCAGAACTGATCAAGTCATTCTCTCCCATCCTTCTCACATATAAGCTACCGGGCCAATTAATAAGCGTAAACTACTAATTATATCACATAAAAAAGTCCCCTATAAAACATGAGTCATACGTGTAACGTGCCATTTCCTAAAAAAGCATTACCGTTGAGATAAGTTAGAGTTGTCTAACAAAAAAGCAATTCACCACCCCGGTTAATGAAATGGCAAAGAAAACAGCAGGCTGGTTGATGGTTCTCGTTGGCACGCTTATTCTCGCATTAAGCACATGGTACGCTCTTGAGGCGATCAGATTCATCAGTGTAACAGAGTCCACCGTTGGGGAGATTATCGATCACAAATTCACCGGTGGCTTGAATACTGGCACCCGTGAGGTCGGTTCTTATCAGACGAAAACAACAGCGATGTATGCACCGATTGTGTCGTTCAAAACGTCGACAGGTGCCACAGTCCGATTCCAGGCAAACTGGAGCGAAGGTGATCCCCCACCTGTCGGCTCGACCGTTTCGGTGCGCTATCCGGTTCAAAACCCACAAAAAGGTCGCATCTCAGGAATCACCTCTCTCTTCGGAGGAGCAGCGATAATTTTATTGATCGGTGCCGTATTCGCAGGAGCAGGTATTCTGATTATACGGAAGTGAAACCGGTGAATTCGTCGCCTCGCTCATATGCTGTTTTATAACCATGAGCAGCCCCAACAATTCCTAACAAAGATTTATCTGATCGTATATTTCTAAAAAATGATCTAAAGATAGAGATGACACTATGGTCGCGATATTGACCATGCAGGGAAAAATACTATCATCATACTCATTTACCTATGCTATCTGTCATTAGAAAAAAAACAAAAAAAATCAGAGATTTTTACACTGTTTATACCAGTGGCTTAAATCACAACGAAATAGAACACCTCCTAAAGAAAGATACCCTTGATGCATATTCTTACCTAAAAAGAAAAGCCCATCTTTCTGAGAAACCACAATCGAACTCATTTAAGAAATCTCTGCTGGTAGCGAAAGAAATCTTCACATGTTTCGTCATGCAGCTCAGTCCGGCCCGTCGTCTTGTTTATGGCATTGGCGCAATTATTCTAATTGCCGGATTTTTCGCAAATAATTTACTATATCTCATTACCTCTGTTTTAATATTCAACTTCTTACTTGCCCTTGAACTTGTAGACAAATTAACCACCCGGGATGAACTCCATATCGCCAGAGAAATCCAGGTCAGCCTCCAACCTGCTCACATTCCAACATCTGATTTTCTCTCTTTTTCAGCCTATTCAGAGCCTGCCAAGGTTGTGGGAGGTGATTTTTTTGACATCATCCCGCTCACTGAAAATAGAATTATCACGATTGTTGGAGATGTTGCCGACAAAGGTATTTCTGCTGCATTGTATGCAGCGTTTACCCAAAGCATGTTCCAATCGCTCTCAGAATCAAACAAATCACCATCTCAGATCATTGTAAGCCTCAATAATCTCATAAGTAAACGACTCCGCGAGGGTGATTTTATCACGATCGCGATCGCCCTTTTTGACCTGAACGAAAAATCGGTTACGCTTTCCCGGGCTGGGCATAATTGGCCTTTGTTTTACAGCGCTGAAACTAAACAGATAAACGAATTGAAACCGAAAGGGCCATCGATCGGCCTCATGGAAAACCCAGATTTTGCAGAGCAGGTTGAAGAGCAGAAAATCCACTTGAAAAAGGGTGACTTCATGCTCCTTTATACCGATGGTGTTACGGAGGCATTTAACTCAAAAAATCAGATGTTTGACGTTTCGAACCTGAAAACAGCAATAGAAACAAGTGTTCATGAGTCGAGCAATGAAATCGTCAATCACATAAACCTTCAGTTAAGTAGTTTCACTGAGTCAGGTGAACTTCAGGACGACGCCACCATGATCGCAGTCAAAATGACCTGAGTCCTAAAGGTGACCTTCTCAAAAATCAAACAAGTATTAAGGTAGATTTTAATTAACCTCTTATCCAATAGGGAATTACTCTTTGTCTTTTTATTAACTTCTTTTCAAATAACTAAATTTTAATCTGACATGGCATCCAAAACAGAAAAAAACACAAACGCCTCATTTTTTCGCAAACGCTGGGTAAAAGGTTTACTCCTTTTCTTTATCTTGTGTCTTCTGCTCGTTTTTCTTTTTCCATTCGGGGCAAAATATTATCTCACTGATTGGATGAAGAAGAATGGTGCAGAAAACGCCTCCATTGAACGGCTGTGGTTTAATCCGTTCATCGGCAGGCTAACTCTCGGTGGGGTAACAGTGGAATCAGAAGGTGCGACCCGTCTAAAAAACGCTGATATGGTTCTCGATGTTCACCTCTCTTCATTACTGAAGAAAGATATTCGAGTCGAACACGGCAAGTATGTTGGACTGCTCATTGATATAGAACAATACGAAGATGGGCGTTGGCGTTATGGGTCGTACACAACGCCCGGCAGGAAAAAAGAAACAGAGATAGAGACGACAGAAGATGTCGCCAGTGCCTGGGGATTTCTGGCAGACAGTGTTGAGCTTGAGAATTGCAATGTTCACCTGAAGACACCGGAGCTTGATTTTACTCTGTTTGTTGAATCGGCCGAGCTGAAGCGATTTACCACCCATGAGGGTGCTCGGGAGGGGACATTCACACTCATTGGCAAGATTAACGGAGAAGATATAGAAATTGTTCTGGATACCGTGCGGGTTGCCCCTGATCTGCAGATTGAAGGAAATATTCATATCGCAAAATTTTTGTTTGCAGATATCCAAAAGACACTGGAAAACGTGCTGCCTACTTTTGGCGGAGAAGCAGGATTGAAAGGGAATATCCAACTCAAAATGTCTAAAACAAGTGGCATGAATGTCGATTATGATGGGGATATCCTCATCACATCGCCTGACATTGGAATGGATGGGCTTGTCACCAATGCAGATAATTTCAAATGGAGCGGCAAGATAGGCTTCAAACGTCCAGATGATGGTCCCATGCACGTTGCAACAGATGGGACTCTCAGTACAGAGGATTTCACCCTGGCCCTGTCTGGCCCATCATTTACGAACAGCGAGGGTTTAATCAGTCTCTCTGGAAAAACGGAAATAGAAATTGATGATCAAATACGCGTCGAAAACGAAGGGAACCTACGAATCGAAGGGTTGAAAATTGACCTACCAGAGCTTTCAATTGGTGAGGAGACACTGTCCTGGAGCGGCAAAATGAGCTATTCCTCTCATCATGAGGATCTCCAGCATCATGTCCAGAGTTCAGGCTCACTCGCTCTGGGTCTCACAGAATATAAAACGGGAACCGTTGGTACACTCATTGAAGCGGGTCTAGAAAATCTCTCCTGGCAGGGAGATCTCTCATATGCTCAACATGGAGATGGGAGCAGTTCTGCAATTAATGTGAACGGAACCCTGGATGGCAATAACATCACCTCCTTTCTCGAGCAACAACTCATGAGCTTCACGCAGGAACATTTCAAACTGAGTACAAACTCCGAACTGATCTTTGGGGAAAAGGTGGACATAGCCGGCAGTTCATCTGTTTCACTTGATAATTTCCAAATGTTCACTGGTGAGGAAGCGTTGCCAATGCTCACCCTGAAGAATTTGCAAGTGGATGATCTCAAAGGGTTAGGACAAAAGCACATTACGTTTGAAGTGCTCAATGCAGAGGCATTGACCACAAAAGTAAAGGGTGGTTTCCCGCTCGATATCACCATACCGAAAATCAAGATCAATGAATTTGCCACTGAAGATATGCTTCAGCTAAACTTTGCCGGACTCTGGGTAACGCAACCGAGCATAATTTCTTTGGTGAATGGCGACAGGTTGCTTGATGTTGAAACCATTTACGCAGATCAAATTGCTATTGGTGAAGGAGGCGAGATCAATTGCGAGAAGATCGATCTTCAGAGGTTTGAGTTCCTTGGTGCTGATGGAGAGAGATATACAAAACCGGGACTCACCATCAATAATACTCAGCTCTCTGAGATGAGCTGGTCCAAAGCGAATGGGTTTAATGGAAAGAGCCTGGAATTCGCTGATCTTGTCACCACGGTTATTCGGGACAAAGAAGGGCAGATCAACATAAGTCAGCGAATTGCTGAAATGCAGTTGGAGAAGGAAACAAGCAGTGATGAGGATGCAACCAGTAAGGAGCAGCAGTCTACAGATCAACCAGATGGAGCTGTAGATATATCAGATACCGAAGATCAATCCGAAAGAGCAGATAATGAGGCTTCCACACCAGTAAAACTCGATAGCATTGTGATAACCGGTGAGTCCACGATCAGATTTGAGGATTATACGCTCGCAGTACCCTATCTTGCTGATCTTGACGTAACAAAATTTCAGGTGGGAGCACTTGATTCTGGCCGGCCAGAACAGCAATCGGAAATACAAATGGAAGGCGAGTTGGATAAGCGAGCTCCGGTTAGGCTGAATGGCCACATCTCTCCCTTCCAGAAACCGATTGCCATGGATTTCGTTCTCAGCTTAAAGAATTATCCACTCTCTCATTTATCTGCCTATACTGTTCAATCGGTCGGCACAGCGCTTGCCAGCGGGCAATTAGCTGTTCAGTCCACGATGACACTTACTGATAACACCCTTGATATGGAGAACAATGTTGTTCTCAAAAAGCTCACGACCAAAAAGATCTCAGAGGAACTTGCCCAAGAGCTTGATAATCAGCTGCCAATTCCTTTAGATTCAGCGCTTTCCCTGCTCCGGGATAATAAAGACAATATCGATCTTGATATCCCATTGAAAGGGCCAGTTGATGATCTTGGGGTCGGGATTTCTGATGTTTTAGTAACCGCTCTGAGCAAAGCCATTGTACCGGCTGCATCAGGATATCTGATGTATATGCTCGGCCCTTATGGCGCCTTGGCTTATGTCGGTATGAAAGTAGGTGAGAATCTGCTGCAAGTAGACCTGCCACCGGTAGAATTTGATCCCGGATCTAGTGAACTGACGGCAGACCATCACGATTACCTGGAAAGAATTGGCAAGATCTTACAGGACAGACCGGACCCTGATATCCAGTTGTGTCCCAGGGTCGGATCCTGGGAATTAATGACCGAGGAAGAAATAGGAGCTGTTGAAGGAGGCACTGTAGCGCTGCGTGATGAAAATCGACAAGCGCTTGATGATCTCGGAAAAGCCCGGGCAGATGCAGTGCAAAGTTATCTGATCAACGCTCACTCCATCGACAAAGACAGACTACTCATCTGTGAAACAGAGATAAACGAAGAAAAGGAAACGATACCGGCCCTGATTTTGAATATGTAAAGAAAAAGGGGTATGAATCGCCCTAACTATTACCTAAAACAGCCACTCAATCCCAACTGAAGCGAAATAATCTGAGTAGTCATCGCCAAAGTTTGCGGTAAGCTCAGCAAAAGCAGTAAATCTATCAGTTATGTAAGCATTCAAACCTGTTTCCACATTTATCACATCCTCAGGAACGGAGGCTCCCTGAATCTCAAAACGAGACGTTTCAAACCCAACATACGAAGCAGAAAGGGTATTGTCATCACTGTTGAAATCATGAATCCAAGCTAGTTCAATACGTGGAACAAGAATAGCCTCATTATACCTAAAGGCTTTGGTTAATTTACCGCCAAGGCGAGAAATGAAGTGATCTTCTTCTTGGTCTGTGATCCTCAAGTCAAGCACTGATCCACTTGATTCGGTAAAATCATCAGTGGATAAAAGGACGTAATCAAGACTCATGGTTGGTCCAAGTAACCAGGAGGAAAGCTCAAAAAGATAATCCCCTCCCGCGTGGAGCATCAGACTGATGCTTTCCAGATCAGAGTCTACAAAATAGGTAGTGGTGGGCAGAGAAATTTCCCGAAGTGCATCTCCATTGTGCCAACCGTAGCTCACCGAGAAATCAATATGGAGTTTATCCAAGAACAGATCTCCATAAACACCAGTGAAGATTGAACTCTGATCTCCGTCATCTCGTGTATCAAAATCAAGCGAAGAAGTGCTGGTACCAAAAGCAAAACCGAGCCGCATGGTATCAAATACCTGCCCATCACCGCCAAGAATGAGTCCCGCACTGGACTGGGAAAAACCTTCATTATTTGCATCTGAGTCTCTTTCAGATGTTCCACCGAAAGCACGGCCCCAGAGTTGCCAGTTCCTGTTATATAGATCATCTTCCGAATACTCGGTCTGACTGCTGGTCATAATTGCGCTTCCGTCACTCTTCTTGTCGATGCCCATTACCAGGAGTTCATTTTTTTGCCCCAAACGTTTTCTCATGCTCTGGGTAAAATGGTCAGCGCTCATTCTGGCACTGGTAGAAAAAGAAGTGTACATCTCGGGGTTGATCTCTTTGAGTACCGTGCTGATCTCAGGAGCGGTATGATCGAAATCCAGGGAGGTAAGATAGTGCTCCATGCTTGTCCCTCCATTAACCGCTAAGGGGACCACCGTATCAAGACCAGTACCAACAGCCTTGGTGTTTTCATTGCTGCCAAACTCATTAAAACCTTTTCTATCTACGATAATATTTGCGGTTGCAGCAGTGTAGTGGTTTTGTAAACTCAGGGTAGCTGAGTTTGGTTGGCCGCTGATACTTGAAAAGGTACCATTTATCCCCCCTGAGGCTCTGAGAATGGTCCATGAGTAGCCGTCTTTGTATAGTCCGCGTGGAAGATATGCTCTAACGGTACCTCCGTTTAACCTGGCAGAACCACTAACTGCAATTAGATCACTTCTTCCGTTTGAATTGAGTTCTGCAAGATAAATCGCACCTGGGTTATGGGTATAGCTCCCCTGGATGGTTATGGTACCAATGGAGTTGCCCGGGCTTATTCTACCGTTGTTGGTGACGTTTCCAATGACCGTACCGTTCCCACTCAAGAACCCGTAATTCGTCAGTGGGCTTTGAAGGGTTCCGTTTAATTTGAAACTTCCATCGTTTACGCTACTGTCAGACTGTATGACACCTTCCAAGTCAACCAGACCACCGCCACCTACCAACAGACTGTCGGTATAGAGCGTTCCACTTGAGGGGACATTTAAGGTTCCGTCCACATCCGTTTCCCCATTTATATCAGCTGTACCCGTGATGTTGGCGGTACCTGAATTTATATCAAGCCCGCCTGCAACAAGAGTATCTGGTACATCGAGAATGCCCCCGTTTACAAAGGCGGTTCGACCCCCGATATCCCAGGGGCCGCTTAAGGTCAGGTGATGGGTGGCATTTATTTCAAGGTCTTCAAAGTTCACAACTTTGGGGTGGTTCTGGGTCCAGACACCGCCCGAGTAGACGATGGTGTCAAAGTCAGCTCCACCATCTATTACTCCCCCCACATTTTCCGGCCCGTT
>QZLB01000140.1 GCA_004796425.1 Desulfobulbaceae bacterium
CAGAAATGAAGGTTTTTCCCTCGCCTGGAGTTGCCGAGGTGATCATGATAGTTCTCGGGGGCACCCTGTCTTCCCTGGGATGCAAGATTCTTGAACGTACTATTTTAAAGACCTCAGGCAAGTAGCAATCTTCGTTAACCGCTTTGTCGAGTCGCTTATCCCAAGCGCCTCCAATCGTTGAAGGTGACCATTTCGGTTTTTGATGTTTATTCCTGCTCTGCACATCGGTATGGGCAACCCTGGTATCCCGCGACTCGTCAGGTTTCGGGTGGTGTTCAGTTGATTCCTGACAACCATCTTCTTTAACAAGAATTTCGCGCTGGCTATAAGGCCCAAGCCTGATTTTTTTACCTATCCCAGCCTTTGTTACTGTATTTGCGATCTTTCCCATTCAATTATCCGTAAAATAAATGTTAACTGGTTAAATAACCTAAATCTCACTGTCATATAATAAAGTACGAGAGGACACTAGGGTCGACTACTCGTCTCACCCTGATTAGAAAACGATCTGTCCATTTTTATAGAAGTAGACAAACGCTCCTGCAATTGTCGAGCTACCCATAACAAACAACATCCACCCTGTAGTGACCATAACTCGGGCTCTGGTTTTCTCTCTTGGCAGGGATAGCTGGGGCACACTGCAGATTACTTCGATACCAAACGCTTTCTCAAGCTCTGTTGGATCACGAAATGATGAATCGAGCAGCTCGAGCCCCAGAGCAATTCCGCCGCCAAGTCCACCCCCAACCAGTAACGCGAGACCGAAAATTTGCAGAAAATTAGGGCTGATCGGCTTTTCTGGAATCCGTGCGGGGTCTTCAATTTTGAACTGACTCCCTTTCTGCTTACGCTCAAGATTGAGGGCTGAGCGAGCCTGAAGATTCTGTGCTACCAGGAAATCGTAATGTCGCTTTAATTCTCCATACTCCCTGGTCAACGCCGACCATTCTGCCTCTCTTACAGGAGCAGCACTTGCCCATTTTTCGTATTGCTCTATATGTTGTTTTAGTTCATCTTTTTCCTTGTTAAGACGCTCGATACTCAGACCAATTTGCTTAACCTCCAATTTTAACTCAAAAAGCACTTTATCGAACTGTTCGTCATCTGCATTAAGCGAGTTTTCGGCCGATTTTTTCTCTTTTAAGGCCGTTGGTACATTACCTTTTTCCAAATCAGCAATCTTCTTTTTCAGGAGTTTCACCTCTGGATGATTTTCTGTGTATTTTGTCTGCAGTTTATCAAGAGTAAGTTTGAATAATCTCAATTTTTGAGCGTCCGTTTCAACCACAGGCATCATCTGTGTGTCTGTTCCGAGCAAAGCCCTCCGAAGTCCCAGGTTTTCCTCTATCATTTGCTTCCGGGCGGCAATCTGATCCTGCAGCAATATTCTTGTTCTCCCAAGATCCTGAATTGAAGTTTGTCTGTTCTGGTACTGCTCCTGCAGCGAGTTGAGACGATTCATATTGGCATCTCGCTGTGCAGGCATTTCATTGTAGTATTTGAGTTTGTAGTCCCTCATGACCGTTTCCTTGCGATCAAGCATTACCTTTGCCATCTCCAATTCATCTTCGGTATAAGCAGAGGTTTCAGAAGCTCGTTCTTCCCGGTATTTGAGGTTTTCTTCGATAAACTTTGCTGCGATTGTGTTTGCCACCCTGGCAACCTGGTTCGGCTGGTTCCCCTTGAAGGAAATAATAAAAGTGTCCCCTGTTTTAGAAGGTAAGACCTCAATGTCTTCACGCATCATTTCGACCACGTCTTCCATCGGAAAATTCTGTCTGGCTGACTTATAGAGCCCGACATCGGTAATAATCTGCTCCAAACTGGTCCTTGAAGTAACGATCTGACTCAGAGTACTGACAATATCACGAATCTGGGCTTCCAGGTCTGGTGCCATCTTCGCTGGATTAACCTTCTGCTGTTGATAGCTAAGAAGTGTAGCGGACTGATATATTTTGGGCTGTAAAAGGTATATGATGAGCCCGATGGCGCCACTGATCAGTATGCAAGACAGGATCAGTGTTTTTCGTCGCATCACTATATCAAGGTATTTACGAATCTGCTGCACTTGCTGTTGTTCCATTTCGTTTCTTTTGTTGTTGTATTCTGAATTGCTGATTCAATCGACCAGAGACAATTGTGTCATTTTTAACTAGTTGTATTCACGAACAATAAAATCAAGAAACGTGACTTTCACGAAAACCGCTATTGCCACCTGATGGTGCCACCCGCACCTCATGCCACCATGAGACGCTCGCGCTCTTCAAAAAAAACGTCGTTTCATTATTGATTGCTCAAAAAAGATGGTTTTAAAGGTGATTCGAAATAATAACGCAGTTTACAGTCTGCTCATTATTGCTTCTCAACCGGACTTGGTGTTCAATAACCAGAGAACATTTTCCAGATGCAATATCTGGACCTGAGGTTGTGTGAGTATCAAATAATCTTTTGCTGGCCTTTCCACCAGAGCACCCTTGGATAGACGCTTCGTTCCCCAGGCCTTTGGAAAGCGAGGTTCTGCAATCCGGTCTGATGCTCTGCGCTCTGCGCGAAACCGTAAAACAAGAAGACTTTCTTCCTCTCACTGTATTTGAGAAAGTACAATCGACTTAAAAACCGTCTGTATTCTATTAAGAGAAGATCAGAAAGGGTGAACAAACGATGAGCTCTCTGCTCATTGGCACCAAATAAATTTCACCAGAACCCGAGCTACTCTTGGTGTGAAATCGATGGCAAAAGGTACCTTATAAAATTGTTCCGAGACCTCATTGCACCAGCAGCATTCCGCACCTTGGAAAAAGATCCTTGTCCGTATCCAGTTTTAACAAAAACCGCGATGTACTCTGTTTGCGACATTTCCCTTCCTTCGATTTACAGTGAACGAAGACGCATCATATAACTGGTGCTTTCTCTTCTCATCTAGAACACCATTAATCCTGAAGAAAAATCATGAATAATCAGTACCTTTCAGGATCGTTGCCCATTTTTTCTATTGAGAAAGCAATCTATTAACCTGATTTTCACTCCGAAAAGTGTCTGCTCACTGATCCTGCCACCCCGTAAATACTTCATTTTCAAAAAAGATCTTCTCGCATCCACCACTAATAACAATCCCCGGATGTACTTGATCTGCGACACGTTTTTATTGCCAAAATACAACGAGTTATA
>QZLB01000013.1 GCA_004796425.1 Desulfobulbaceae bacterium
CTGTATGTAATTTGGGCCTCAATGGCAGATAAGAATTTCACCTCGATGATGCAGCGTGTTGCCCAGCAGGCAGATCAACTTATCCTGACTGCCCCGGAGAGCGAGCGTTCTGCCCGCCCCGATGATCTTTACCAAACCCTACCAGAGGTGTTAAAGACCAAAGCCACCATACAGACCACTGTTGAGGCTGCCCTTGATCATGTCTATAGTAACGCTACGAGCCAGGATCTGGTAGTGGTAGCAGGCTCTTTGTACCTGATCGGTGAGCTACGGAGACAATTGGTAGGAGAGGTGGTCAATGAGTGATGGTTTCTGGTTTGATGGCATCGATGACGATGTTATCAGAAGAGAGCGGGCCAAGGCCAGAGAGCTGAGGAAAACCCGCTGGTGGCAGCAGAAGACCGCTTCGGGAAAATGCTACTATTGCGGCTGCCAGACCGAACACAAAGACCTCACCATGGATCATATTGTACCGCTGGGAAGGGGGGGCAGAAGTACCAAGGATAACCTGGTCCCCGCCTGCAAGGACTGCAACAACAAAAAGAAGAACATGCTTCCCGTTGAATGGGACGAATATCTCGATTCTATCTCCTCGTGAATTCCTAAGCACCTTGCAGAGATCTACACGTTTCCCTGCACTATCCTATTGCCCCTCCATAGCACCCCTTATTGTCTCAATCAAACCCTCGAAATCCTCAATCCCTGTCAGAATACCTTCACTCGAGTTGTAGGTGTAGGTGCTTGATTCATATGGTGGTAGATATCCCCCTTCAGGGGTTCCGTCAGCATCGCAATCGAGAAACGCTCCTTTATCGTTTTTAATGGTACCTCTGAGGTGGACCTTGTAGTTGCCATCGGTAAGGGGAGAGAGGCTACCTGCAGCAATGTAGCGATCCTGCACCCTCATCACCATAGCGGAGGATGGATAGGCGTTGTTCCAGAATCCTGGATTGTCACTGATCTCTTTTAGTAGCCTGAAATTGACACCGTTAATGCTGGATTCATCAACCCGATGATTAAACTCTATTAGGAATGTGAGATGTTTCTGACCCTGATAGGTATCTTCCCGAAATATGACTTGAACGACTCGAAACGAGAGCGATTCAAGGTGTGCTTGCATTTCTTTGGGAGTCATTAATTGATCGGCAATACCCGCTTTACCTGCAAATTGACTTATTACGCTATCCTCCATCTCAAGAACTGCACCGCCACCAGGATTAGGTGGAGGGGGTGGTGGCTGATTAGGGGAGGTCGGTAATTTCGGCCGGATTACATCTTTTTGTTGGGTGTTGATCTGCATAACTTTCTTTTTACAATAAAGCGTCGCATCATCCCCATTATTGGTCTCAGAGCTTTCCTTGATGTTATGCTCTGTGTCAACCCAGCTAAGAGTTGCAGTGCTACCATGGATCACCAGTTGGGTATTAAAAGTTACTGAACCGCCCGGATTTTTCAGATTTCCTGCTGGGTCAGCAACTTTTAGGTATTTCTTTCTCTCGGCAATAACATTACCTGGGCCTGCAGACATGTGAATCCTGGCGGCTTTAAAATGTTTATCACTAATGGGACCACCATTATTTCTAATATCGACCTGCATTTCACATGAACGATTCAGCCAGGTTTTGGTTATCTCAAGATCGGGAAGAAGTGTTAGCTTGGTCCTCGATCTGTCGGTTCGGTTGAATGGTGGCTCGTAACGGGGTGATGAAATCCTTCCCGGGGGAGGTTTTAGGGCAGCTTTTTTACAGAGTCGACTCGCTTCAGCTTTAGAAAAAGTAAAAATGCCATCTCTTTTGTCGCAGAGCGATATAGAAGCTGTTAGAACTTTGCCCTCGTCACAACAGAACCCTTTTGTAGCACCGCATTTACGAGTGATACCAAGCTTGTCGGTTGAAAACGTACCTGCCATCTTTTTGCACGTTGCGAGGGTAGATTTGGTGATCTCTCCTTTGTTACAGCAGAACCCTTCGATTCTATCGCAAATACGCTCAGCTTCCTTACGAGTTTGAGCAAAACGCCCTTTTTCTTTACGGCACGATTTCTCGGTTGAATCCTTCACATTGCCTTCGATGCAGCAGAATCCTTTCATCTTAGTCTTTTCAAGAGTACGCAGTCCTGTTCGTGAGGCAGGGACTAACAGACAATCTTTCTCAGCATCTGCTTGCGAAGTATAAAATGCCCCTTTGTTTCTGAGGCAGTTAACTCGACTGGAATTGTTGATCTTGCCTGATAAGCAGCAATACCCTGTCTCGAGATGTTGGATCTTAGGAGCAGCAACAGAGGATCGTTTATCTGCGCAAATTCCAACTGAGCATAGCAAAAGCCAGGTTACGAATAAGAAAAGCGTAAAAACGGTTGTTTTCATGACGCCTCCCCCAAGATAGATTTTTCAGAAGATCAGAATGATTCCATAAGAGTAAGTACCTGTTAATGATCGATAGGTTCAAAACAACTATGATGTTGACAGATAGTTCCGGTTTTCTGGTGTTCATATGTCAATGTTTTACAAGCGGAAATCAGTACCAATATGATTAAAAAGACCACTCTCGTTCCATGGCTCTTTAACAGTCTCAAGAAGGGTGAAAGGCAGGGCTCATAAAATATTTTACTATGAATGGGTTCAAAGACAAAGGTGGCGGCTAAAATCAAATTGACTTAAAATATTAAACCTATATAGTTCTCACCAAGGGCGGGTAGCTCAGCTGGATAGAGTGTTGGCCTCCGAAGCCAAAGGCCGCGGGTTCGAATCCCGCCCCGCCCACCATCCATAATCTTCCTAATTATATAAAGAGAACGTGAGAGGTAAGAAATGAGGATAACTGCGAGATGCTTAGGTGTGTTGCTTGTAATTGTGTCTATTGCAGGATGTGTCGCCAGAGAGGCTGGGATAAAAAATATTGGATTGGATAGTTTTGAAATAACTAAATTTGCTGATGGTAATCATATTAATACCTCCTTTGTTAATAATTTAAGAAATGAGGCAGAACAATATTGCAATGAGTCAGGGTTGTTTTTGAAACCAGGACCAGTTGATGGACACCTCAATATGAACAACAACGATAATGCATATGGTGTTATGAAGTTTAAATGTTTAGAGGAAAATGATCCTGAGTTGATTGACTCTCGTGATAAAGAGTATCCAGTTAAGATAAAATATTAATTAATGCAAAATGATATATGTGGGCAGTAATGTAATCTTAATTTAAAGTGAGATGGATAGCATTATCCAATAGAAACTATTGAGCTTTTCGTCAAACAAATTGGATTTGATCACATAGAGATGAAGGTTGTTAATGAACATAAATCTGACTTCTCTGGGAATAGTCGGGAGGAACATACTGTTTTCACCAAGCTCAATACTATCGTAAAGTTGTTTTTCCAGATTGGACCACCTGTATTTCTTCTTTATATGTTAAAGGGTTTAGCTCCAGGGCATTTCGGAATATTAGAGGTATTTGGGTGGGGGATAGCGCTTATTACAACGTTTTTCTCATTGGTTTCCATTAGTAGGAAATTAGTTGTTTTAAGAAAGGGTAGAAGCATCGCTATTGAATTGATAAGGCCTGTATTGGCTATTAGTATTGTATTCACAATGCTACCTATAAATCTCAATTCATTCAGGTACTCCAAATCAATGATTGAGACGGAGGGTGAACGTATTTGGTCGAAGTGCCTCAATGATGAGGAATGTCCACTATTTCCTTCTGGCTGGGAAGCTCATACGGAAGAGTGGGACGGTAAAAAATGGTCCTATGCCACAAGGGTTTTAGGAGGACGGATTCCCTTAAGGACACTTTATCGGAGGTCTGAGGACAAAAGGGGCTTTAAGATTTGTTATAATGAGGGTCCCGATCTTGATAAGTGTTTTGGAGGAGGTATCGATCAAAGTTTAACCTGGAGTAATATCCACCATTGAATACCGCTCTACTCACCAGTAAAAAATTGAAAACACTCTCGTAACATTTGCCGTGTAGATGGATAAGACTAAAGGCGATTCGATTTTCTTAAATAGTTATTGTGAGAGTTCTCTTCGCATCCAAAATCAGAGTTTTTAGTCCGAGTATCCCTCAAGTCCATTGTTGCCTGGCGAGCAGATTGATCCAGACAGGCGTGTTGGGAATTCCTATTGTGATAAAATTCTTATTTATCTGTTATTATAGGTTTTATTACGGTAACATCTTAACGAGATGAAAGAATTATATCAGCCTTTTCTTACCAATATCCCACTTTGACCTAACCAGTGGATAGTGGCAGCTCCTTTCCTGTTACCATTGTAGGCCCGCGAAGGTTTTGCAGGACCCTTGTCGGTTATAATTACAATAGTACTTTCATTTGAATAGCATTAGTTAATCTGAAGCCATTGGTATTGCAGAGAGATAATGTGGATTTATACGACTCTGTTCCGGAAAAACTCATAGTTTAAGGTAGTTGCCCTCTTGTTTACTGATGCACAAACCGTTATGATGAGAGGACTGAAGGGGTGTTTTATAAATTCAATGATTGGTTAGAGACAATTTGGATTAGATAGGGAGGGATTGTTATGAAATCGAGCGTTAGAATCATTCTTGCTGTTCTCTCAATTGGAATACTGGTTACCGGTTGTAATATGCCGACGCCTCCGTCTGAAATTCCACCTTCATATACACCAGGTCATAAATATCGAAATTTCTCATGCGAAAGTCTGTCGATTGAGCTGGCTTCACTAAATCGCCGGGAAGATCGATTAGTTCGCGCCCAGGAAAAGAGAATTAAATCGAGCAAGGTTCAGGCGTTTTGGTGGGGAGTTGGTGATGGTGATGGATTTGAGGCCGAGGAGCTTGCGGAGGTAAGAGGGGACAAGGAAGCGGTGTATGACGCCATGGATGCAAAGGGCTGTCGATAATACCTGAAAATCAGCTCATCCATCCGTACTCTTTTTAAGGAGTACGCAACTGAAGAAACAGAGTAGTGAGGAAAGTGTGCAGAGTATAAAGGTGCTGTATACGCCAGCAAGTAGTGCATTCTTTAGAGATACCAGTGCCTCATCGGGGATTAAGGCATGAAAACCGGGTTGCAGCATACTTTCCACACTACGCTCTAACCCTGCTACCATCTCGTCTGGCAGGGTTTCCACTTTTGCCAAATTACCAAACAGGCGTGTGGTTAGAATTCCCCCGCAGACACCCACACCAACCGTACCGCCAAGCGATCGGCCAAACTGATGCAGTGAAGTGGCGATACCTAAATGCTTGTTTGAAACGCTGTCCTGGACCACGATAAGTGTGGAAAGCGAGACTAACCCCATACCGATCCCAATAATCAGAAAAACAGCAAAGCATTCCAGCATCGAGGTACCGAGGTTAAAACGCAGCATCATCACACTTCCAGCAAGTAGCACGAGCCCGCCCCAGATGGACCAGAGACGCTCGGCCCCTTTTTTTGACAACCTCCCGTAAAAAAGAGCGCCAAAAGACCAGCCCAGACTCAAAGAGACCATGGCAAGTCCGACTTGCATCGGACTGAGACCAAGGCTCCCTTGGATATAGAGGGGAACGTAGGCAAAGAGTGAAAAAATGGTGAAGCTGGCGAGAAATGTGGCACTGATTCCCATGGTGAAATTGCGCTGGGTAAAAAAGGACAGATGGATCATCGGTTTTTCTGCCCTTTTCTCCTGTCGGTAAAACAGTATTCCCATGACAAGCGTGAAAATAACCAAAATAGCCATAGAGGGAGATAGCCAGGGCAGTTCCCTGCCACCGGTAATGAAAATGCACAGGAGTCCAAGCACAAACGTGGTGAAGAGCATCACCCCGGTCAAATCCAGTGATGTCTCTTTTTCTACACGCTCTTTCGACTGCAAGAAGAGTGCAATCCCGGCAAGTGAGAGTAGCCCAACCGGAAGGTTGATAAAGAAAATCCAGCGCCAGGAGAAGTAGGTGACAATGAACCCACCAAGGGTGGGTCCGATTACACTTGAGATACCCCAGATTGAGCTGGCCAATGAGAGTGTTTTTGCGCGATTGCTCGGTTCTGAAACATGGGAGAGAACGATATAAACGAGCGCAAAATTACCTCCGGCTCCGATACCTTGAAACGCTCTGCTGATGATGAGCATCCACATGCTGTTCGAGAGTCCGGCGATGACTGAAGCAACGGTGAAGAGGATAATGGAGAAAAGAAAGAGCTTTTTGACCGAATAGACATCTGCAAGTTTACCGAACACTGGTAATGATACCGCCCTGGTAAGGAAATATGCCGAATAGACCCAGGCATACAGCTCCAATCCTGCCAATTCCGCAACAATGCTGGGCATTGCCGCAGACATGATAAGTGCATCGAGGGCGCCAAGAAAAAGCGCGAGCAGCGCAGCCCAGATAACCATCGAACGTTGCCTATCCATTGTGGCTCCGTTGGACCAAAGATTCATGCTATAAGCCTTGATGGATAAAAATAGAATAATATCGGGCAGGGATGTAAACCTTTGTTGCAACGCTTCTTTGGATAAAATAAATCATCGCAAAAATCAGCGTGCGTGAACGCAGTAATTAAAAAAACCATAACAAAACCATGGGCAGGGTGTTCTGGGTCGTTTCTTTGTTAATTTGCTGTCGATTTATCGTCTTGCTCTTGTAGTTTTGAGAAGAACATCGGTTTAGTGTCCCGATCAATAATATCCTCGAGGTCACGGTAGAAGATATAGCCATCTTCAAGACGCTTGCACCAGATTGTTTTCGGACCTGGCAGGAAGAAGAGCTTCTTCGATACTTCGAAAATTTGGTGTTTCTTGGGATCATATGGGCCAGATGAAATATCAGATATTTTATAAAATGGTTTCATAGGAAAAACGTATCCCACTCCATAAAGAAGAATAAGGAACGGAATAAGACCGTAGTTTATGTAATTGAGTACCGGGTTGTTTTTTGCAGGTTTCTGAGGTGCATCGGGTTCTTGACGTTCAGTCAAAAAAGGCTGGGTATCAATGGGGGGAGGTTCCTGAAGGGAAGAGAAGCGTTCTTTGTCTTTCTCCTGCCTGCCTGTCATATCATCGGGGTAAGTGTTCTTGAAGCTGTCATCTGCTTCTGCCGTATCAGACGCAAGGGGTGTAACGGGTACTTCAACCACCTCACTCGTGTCAACTGAAAGCTTGTCAACAGGGTCTGTAACATCAGTCGTGTCAGTAGGTTCTGCGGTATCAGCGGTGTCGGTAACATTAGTTTTATCAGCCGCGGCTGGCGAATCCGCTTTATTTTCAACAACTGTTTTATCAGTCGTGTCCGGTGATTCCGACGTTATCGGTGCGACCGGCTTTTCCTGTAATTTCTGGGAGGAAACGGGGATGACGGAGACACTCAACCCTATTTGATTGAGTTTCAGCTCATATTTTGCTGCAAGTTTGGCTGAGGCGTTGTTTTTCAGAATGAGCGTTTTCTTGGTATGTACAATTGATGTGGCTCGTTCCTCAGAAATGTTAAAGAGGTTGGTTAGTTCACTGATAACCTCCGAAGGGGGAAACCCTGATTGTAATTGCCCTTTGTATATTACTTTGAAAAGATCATCCATATTCAATTGAGTACCATCTGTTCACGCTGTTTTCGCAGGTTCATTGGGTTGAGTTACATGCTTTTTTATATCAGGAAACGAGCTAAATTATAACTCCTTTATAAATATCTTCTGTGATTTAATTGGTTTATAGTCAAGTGCTTCATAGAACCCATGGGCCTTGTTACGGATGGTATTCGCGCGTACTCTTATTTTGTTCACACGCGTTCTCAGCCAGGACTCCCCATGGCGAACGAGTATCGTGCCGATACCGCTTCCCTGGTAATTCCTGGTAACAGTCAAACTGACAAGTTCACCATATTTACCCGCCGCAAGACGTACATCAATAATGGCGCAGATGCATCCGACGACCGAACCGGCAACTTCAGCGACAAATACTTCTCCGTCTTTTGCACGAATTTCCCGGATGTGATCGACCATCTCATCATCGTTTAGGGAATAACCTAACTCGGTCATTAGTTGCTGTAATGCGAATCGGTCAGCTTCTAGGTATAGGCGGACAGAGATACTCATTTGCACGTGACAGTTATTAATGAGACAGAATCAGTACACCTGATCAAATCAGGTTTATGTACTGTGATAGAACAAACATCTTTCCAACATATAAACGTTACACCATCCCTCTCATTCATAAAAGAGTAAAAGTTTTTATCGTGTTGATTTTATGAGATTAGTTTGCTCCTTGTGAAGGGACCAAAACACTCAGCGTAAAGAAATGGCAGAGAGCTTTGGGGAATGGGTATCAGGAGGCGGCTCATTTAGAACGTTCGATCAAATCGGTTACTGTTCCTGTATGGCTCCACTATTCTATTAAAAGGGGCGTTGATATATCCAAGAATTGAAAAGGACTAGAGCGAAGGCGGTGAATTGGGAAAGCGGTGTTTACGCAGTGCAGGGGCGATGAAGACTTCGTTCTCTTTGCTGTCTTCCAGCTAAGAAACTCTAAACCGACTACGGTGTGCCGGAGCCGATTTTTAAACGTTCTTAATCTTTGCACCAATGCCATTGAAAGCGTAGTTACGCATTAAGAACGAGGAAAAAGCCTCAAATTCATCGGGAGAAGTCTAATTTCCGCAGGGATGTACACCTAAGGTGCAATCGATAAGGGATCATTCTGTTAAGCCGCAGAAAAAAATACCATATCCGGGAATAATGGCATCAAGACTTCGCGGTAAGCTAATCAGAATTTTCAAAACCAATCCTTACCCGCAGGACAAAAACGCGGACGGTTAAATGGTCCTGTATTACGTTTTAAATAATAGATTGCGTATGCATCCCGGCTCCAGTAGGATTGCCAGGTATGATTAGCACCAGTAATGAATAAGTATTCAACGATGCTTCAGTGTAATTAAAAATAATTTCCAAGGCTCTTTTTGTGTTTATCCTATGTGACCCTGTTAGGTGAAATCTAGTCCATCCCTTCCTTCAGCTTAGATAAATAATCATGTTCAAATCATTTTTTCCAAATCCACGACTCTTCTTTCCCTCGCTGGTGTTGTGGTCAGCAATTGCTATATCAATATGGTACGGGTTCAGTGATGAACTTGGTGGCCTGATCGGTTTAAACCTGCAACAAACCGAGCCGGTCATCGGTCTCGGTCATTTCTGGACTGATTCTTTTATTCTGCTTTATCTCTATTATTCTATCGCCGTTGTGATTTTTGCTGCATTCTGGATGGTCATATCACCACATCCATGGCAGCTTTGGTCAATTCTTGGCTCCGGGATCATCCTCTTCTCCACCTATTTCTCTGTGCAAGTTTCAGTCGCCATTAATAACTGGCGGAGGCCTTTTTTCGATCTGGTACAAAACGCGCTTTCTGGGAAAAACATGGTTGGTACCGCAGAATTGTACGAACTGATTTTCATCTTTGCCCAGATTGCCTTTCTGGCAATCTTTGTGTTTGTCTGCACCCGGTTTTTCGTAAGTCACTATATCTTTCGCTGGCGAACCGCCATGAACGATTACTATACTGGAGAATGGAATTACCTGCGGCATATTGAGGGCGCTTCCCAGCGTATCCAGGAGGATACCATGCGTTTTGCTTCCATCATGGAAGGGCTTGGAGTGGCTATGGTCGATGCGGTGATGACGCTTTTTGCCTTTCTTCCGGTCCTCTGGGCATTGTCCAGTTATGTGCAGGAACTGCCCATAGTCGGGGCGATACCATATCCACTGTTTACCGCTGCCATTCTATGGTCAATCTTTGGTACCGGCCTGCTGGCAGGGGTTGGCATCAAACTTCCCGGGCTGGAGTTTAAGAATCAGCGGGTTGAGGCTGCCTACCGAAAAGAACTGGTCTATGGTGAGGACAGCGAAACAAGAGCTCAGCCGGTGACGCTACTCGAATTGTTTGGTGATGTGCGAAGAAACTATTTTCGGCTCTACTTTCACTATATGTATTTCAATGTTGCCCGGTCCTTTTACCTGCAGGCAGATAATATCTTCGTTTATGTCATTCTTGTTCCCACCATCGCTGCGGGTACCATTACCTTTGGTATCCTGCAGCAGATCCTGACCGCCT
This sequence comes from Desulfobulbaceae bacterium, assembly GCA_004796425.1. Lineage (GTDB taxonomy): Bacteria > Desulfobacterota > Desulfobulbia > Desulfobulbales > Desulfocapsaceae > MADRE3. Next base: position 10,065 of record QZLB01000013.1, read on the forward strand.
TCAGCCAGGTCAGCAACTCCTTTCAGTACCTGGTCAATTCCTGGACCACCATTGTTGAATTGCTGTCTGTGTATAAACGTCTGGTTGCTTTTGAGGCGACTCTGAGTGGTAAGCCGCTGGCTGATATCGATTCGTCTTATGAATACGGGGTCAGTGACAAGTAGCAAATGATGATTGGTAAATGACGGCTGAAATTGACTTGTTAAGCCATGGTCACGGTGCTGTGTAACTTTTATGGTGAAGAGCGCGGAGCAAGACGAACGGAATTTTTTCAGACGCTACATTTTTGATTACAACTCGAAAATGATGCGTGCATTTCGTCGGCTCATCAAGGGTTTTTTGTGCCTCTACATCCCCTTGATGGTGGGGTGTTATTTGGTTAACAATTATCTGGTCAGCAGTAAAAATGGTACCGCTGCAGTATTACTCTCTTCATATGCGTTTGACTACACGCTGTTTGCCAGGGATGTCCAGAGTTATAAAAAACTTGAGAAGTTTAACGGTAAAGATCACTGGTCCCCACCACTGGCGTTTCTTGGCAGCTATCCTGCGTGGTCGCTCTATTTCAGCTGGAGAAAGCAGCGACTTGATTACTTTTTCTCGGCAACCGTTGATGATTTTGAAACGGTATTAACGGACCCGAAATACCAGTCCATCGTCTTTGTCGGGCATGGTTCGTTTAATTCTATCCAGCTTGCCGACGGTCAGGTTGACAATGATTTTGTAACTCAACGACTTGGTAAATCAGAAAAAAAATCTGGCGAGTGGTTCCAGCTGAGTTGTCCCGCCTTTGATTATCGGGATCAGCATATTGGCTCATTGGTCATGGAGCAGGGTCGATTCTTTCATTATAACCCCAAGATATCAGAGGATGCGGGAACACTCCACTTTGTTGTAGATGCGCTCTCAGGGTTCCAATTGTTGAAACATCATACCGCCGCGTATTACCAAACCAACCGGCATGCTCAACGCAGTTCACGCTGAGCATGTTAGCTGATGGTCAAGTCGGGTTACCCCATAGCTTCGGATTCGCCGGGTGATTCGTCCTGGTTATTTGCTCCATCTTCATCAATGGCGCGCATGGCTGCCGCTCCTGCGGCTTTTACCTGTGCAGGTGTCATGGATTCAGTGGTTGCCGGAGGAAGGTCGACAATAACCTTTTTGTGAGCATAGAAAATACCCTGATTATTGAGCGCTTCTGTAATGCGCTTGAAGGCTTCGCGGCGGATGACAAAGTGAGTACCGGGCTGAGCGGTAAACTTCACCCTGATGGTCATCACCGAATTGGTGATTTCCCTGACACCCTGTGACTTAACAGGTTTGATAAAGTCTTTGCCAAACTCCTCATCATTGAGCATTGCCTGGCCGACCTTTTTGATAACTTTGCGGATCTTGTCAATATCGGCATCGTAGGGAAAATCGAGGTTAAACTTGACCACAATACCACCGCGCATGAAATTGGTTATCGGACCCAATTCGGAGTGGGGAACAATCTGCAGCATACCCCGATGGTGTCTGAGCATTACGTTTCTCAGAGTAATACTTTCAACAGCACCCGAAACGGCGCCCGCTTCAAGATATTCTCCAACCCGGAACGCATCATCAAGCAGATAAAAGAAACCTGAAAACATATCAGCAACCAGTTTCTGCGCACCAAAACCCACGGCCAGACCGACCACACCGGCACCGGCGAGCAGAGGGCCAATATTGACCCCCATTGAGGAAAGTACGGTCAGGGTCACCATGACCACCAGGATGGTACCAATGAATTTTCTGATCATCGGCAGGAGTGTATACGAGCGCCCCCGGGCGGCACCTGCTCCCCACTCATCATCCTGGTTCTCATCCTCCTCTTCTTCGGGGAGAGACTCAAGGATCTTTCGCTCAATCCAGGAAGAGATGAACTGCCAGAAAAGAAGGGCAAGGGTAACGATGATTGCCATATCAAAGAAAACCTCGGTGAGGCGTGAAATGAACGGTACGGACAATCCCCAGAGACTGGCAAGCCAGAGGGCCAGGACAATGAATAATATGAACGAGCCAAGCGTTTTGCACTTGCGATAAAAGGGTCTGCCCTTTTCATTTTCTTCTAGTTCCTCATCGGTGAGATCAGGGGAGGGATCTGGATTATAGATCTGTAAGGTTTTGATCAATACCTCTATGATCCATTGGACCAGACCATTCATAACCAGCCAGATTGGGACAATGAAAAAGGAAATCAGAAATGCAGCGTTGGAAACATCTTCTTGTGAACCATCGATATAAATGATCATCAGCCAAATCATGAGCAGATACGCAAGCGCAAAAATATGCCAGAGTTCAGCAAATGTTTGTCGCCCCCAACTCGGCTCTCCATCTGCGGACATCAGGATCTGGTTTTTCACTTTACCTCTATAGACGATGATTGCCCCCGCAGTAGCAAAAACTAGCAGGGATGCTGCAGTAAGCAGAAGTAATTGCATGGTGATCAGTTGTCCTCCAAGCTTGTAAGTGACAACTGCGAACATAATTGCGCAGATCAGATAGGTAGCGGTCCAGCCTAGTAATTTATGAAGCGTTATTGCCGTGCCGCAGTGAAGGGGAATAATCCTGAATTGAGCGATGGCTGGCGAAAAGATTACATCTGAGGCGAGAAATACAAGCCTGACCATGGTAACGGTCATCAGTACTGCCATAAAAAACAGGCGCAGAAATGCCAGCTCGGCAGGAATAAAGATTGAAAAAATGGCAAAAGCGGTAGCACTGAAGACTCCCAGGCCAAGGATTTTGGGCAAAACATTAACTAGGTTTGCGGTAAACTTATCCATACCGTTCATGACAGCACAGCCGGTTTCAACAATCTGGTCACCATCTTCATTAGTGGTGAAGCGAAAGAAACGTTTAATGAACAGTCGGTCAAAAAGTCGTTGGGCACCATATCCGATGGAAAGAAAAATAATGACCAGTATCGTGTTCCCCAGGGCCCCCAGGGGTGTGCCATATGGTCAGAGTTTAATGAATACTCTATAGAGATCCGGTAGCATTATGGGATACTTCTCAAATATTTCCTGAAATTTGTTTTTCGTCCCGCCGGTCAGGAAAATAAGCTGGTCAAGAAGCTTTGCAAATGAGGATCCAACGCCAGGTACCTTTGTGCGAAGCGGGTCTGGATCAACCTCTAAAGCACCATACTCACTACTGCCATCACCGTCGTAATTTTTTGGTGTGGTCTCTTTCTCTCCAGTCGTTTCAACTGGTGCTGGAGGTTTGTCGTAGGAATATTTCGCAGCTTGGCTAAAGCCTGCAAAGGCCATGATACAAAAGGAGATGCAGAACAGCGCCAGGGTGGTTCTCATGCGACTGAAATTGTTTGGTCTTTTCATATTTACTCGGCCTGTTTGGATTGGAAGCTTATGAAAATGGGCTGCACGATGTTACCAACTATAGGAATTCAAGACCGATTATTCAAGCACTGGAACCGTCGCATATCTTTGCCAAAGGGGGTAAAAGGCTGGTATATTCGTGAAGACTGGAATAGGAATGTTCTGAACGAGGCAAGACTACCGGATTGATTGTGTAGGGTGTGGATTATTCTATATCGAAATAAAGGTTTGTCTAGAGCTGAGAGAAAACCGATGAACGCAAGAACGGTAAAAAAGAGCAACCGACTGTTCGCCGAATACTTCCCAACCACGCTGCCCTCGATGGGGTGGTATTTCAGCACGGAAGTGGTTGGTGATGCGCGGGTTCTACCCGAAGACCAATACTGTTGTCTATTCTCCCAGATATATAATGTGGCCCAAGGCGAGGCGATTTGTTTTTCGGCACAATCTGCGGGTTGTAGCGGAGCGGCCTGCTATTTCGGTTTTAGCCGGCCCAGCCCTGATGCGGGAGGATTCCTGGCGACCAAAGAGAAGTTCAAGCAGGAGATAGGTTTTGCCCACCAGTTTTACGCTCAGATCAACGCGGCGCAACCATCAGCCAGGTACCTGATACTGAGTGGGCTGGAGTTTCTAAATGATGATTGTTTCGTTGAGGTGGTGAATATGTGGGTGGAACCGGTCGTGCTCTCGGGATTGGTGACCATGGCCAACTTTGACAGCCCCGCAAACGATAATGTCACCACACCATTCGCCTCCGGATGCCAGTCGATGTGGACCCTGCCATACAAGGAGCGAAACGTTACTCATCCCAAAGCAACGATTGGTGCGCTTGACCCGGCAATGCGAAAATACATTCCTGCCAATACATTGATGTTTTCTGTACCAGCATCCCGCTATTGTCAAATGGCCGACAATCTGCCTGATAGTTTTGCCGCACTGCAGGATTGGCGCCGCCTGATTTCCAAGGCGAAATAGTCAGACCAGACCTCTGTGGGGAGCAATAAAACGAAATTCTAAGGTTTTATTTTCAGGGTGGTCGTATAGGGGAGAAAACCCAATTTCTGGTAGAAGCCCATAACTGATTCATTTCCTTCTGCAATAGTGACTCGAATCTCGGCAACCTTTTTTTCTGCGAGCCAGGCTAGTGCGTTTTCTGCGAGTTGCCTGCCAACCGAGCTGTTTCGCTTCTGTTCCCGGACAAATATCGAATCGATCTCACCCGCACCCTTTCTAACTGAGCAGATACAGTAACCGGTGAGTTCATCACCGTCGCGTGAGCAAAAAATCGAAAAGTCATCTGCTTCTTGGATTTTTTTCATCCGTTCTTCAAAAGAATAGGTGGCAAAATGGTCTTTCCAATAATTTGAATGTCGATAATGAACCTCATTCAGGCCCATCCACAGTGGTTGAATCTGTTCAATATCGTTGATGTTGAGTGCTTTGACTTTGCTCATAAGAAATAGTGAGTACCGGTTGAGCCCGCCTCTGGCCAGAAAAGTAAGTTCTGCAGACTATAATCGCAAGGTGGCGATCAATCGTGCGGGCTTGCTCAGTAATTCCATTGCCGTAAAAATATCGAGGGTGACAATGTCAGCTGTGGCCAAACTCTCGGTAGATACGGCTTCAGGAGCAATCACCGCAATCCCGATCTCGGCTGTCTCAAGCATCAATCGATCATTTCTCCCATTCCCAATCGCCACCACCTTCTGTGTACCCAGCGTTTGCACAAATGATCGCTTGGCCTGATCCTGCTGGCCTTCTGGCAGAATGGTGAGCTGGCAGGGCAGGTCAGCAAGCTGCGAGGCTGCAAAACCATGGGTATCTGCAGTGATGACATGGATTGATAGCAGGGGTGAAAGTGCTTCAAATTGCTCACTCAAACCTTCCATGAGGAACCCATCACAACCAATGGTTCCGTTATAATCAAGTACCAGATGCTCAAGCAGAAGGGTTTTATACCCGGGAACGGTGATTTCTAACATAGGTGCGATAAGCCTCCCTTGAATACCAATGAATCATCTTCAACCTGAAAGGGTTGCAGCTTTTGAATCAAACCTTTTTTTCTATCTTTTCCAGTTCGGGTTTAAGGTGTGTTGAGCTGTAAAGGAATACGGTAACCCAATAGATGGTTTGTATGATGCGGTAGAAAACAGACTTGGATAATGCGAACAGATCTACCGAATTGCCATCTCTCAATTGAACATAGAGTGAGAGTACCAGAAGCACCAGCGGAATGATACCACTGGTGTATTTCAGTAGGTTCCTGGTCCGCTGGTCATTTACCCACAAAGAGATAACTCCAAGGACAAATGGTATCAAACCGACAAAAAGAAAATTTGTATACAGGAGGAGTTGGCCAATCCACCTTTTGGAAAAAAATGCAGCTACGACAGAGATATTAACAAAGCCAAGCATGATCAGTACAGGAATCAGCGCCTCACTGTTTGCTCGATTTTCCAACAGGTCAAATCCATAAGTCAGCGACAGACATATATAAATGATGATAAGGTATTTTTGTAGTATATTCATTTTGTTAGATGGCTGTTTTCACCAAAAAAACATGTATTTTATGGGCTCCACGCATGCGCTGTATGCACTAATCGATTCTACTTTGCAAACCAGGGTCAACGTGTTTGGCAGAACGATGTTAATCAAGGAGATAGATAATAGCAACCGATGAACCAATAAAGACCGAAGTTGCTATAACTGTTGCCAGCACTACGATTTTTCTCATTTCAACTGGTTTAATGAATCGGTTGATTATCGCACTCACGGTGCAGATACAACTGAATCAAACGAGGGCGATGATCAGTGCAGTCAGGTAGACGATAGTTTTTACTCCTTTAGTTTTGCTCTATTTGCTTCACTCTACTTGATACAATTTCTTATTTAGTAATAATCTCAGCGGGTTTCTATGGTTCCAAGAACGAATAAATCACCTCTCTCACTTCTCTGCATCACGACAATTTCACCCGATGAAGGGAAAATTCCCGTAAGCGCAGTGATATTCACCTGGTGGGTTACCAGGATTAACGGTTTCTCCATGTTTTGCCTGAATAGCCAGTCCCTGAGTGATTTGGTTCGGGCATCCTTGAGCTCATATTCCCGGAAAAAAGAATTAAGGGCGGTGAGTGGCTGAACCGAACCCAGATCGAGGAGCTCAGCCGTATCCATACAGCGAAACCACTGGCTTGAAAACACTTGTGCTTCACTGATGGAGTTACTCTGAAAAAGCTCTCCCATTTGTTTGGCCTGATTACGACCTTCAACGGACAAATTACGCTGGGTCCGGCGTACTCCCAGCATAAAGTCCGTGGGATCGCCAGTACCTGGTGCCAGTGCATGCCTGACCAGGGCGAAGTGGTTTGCAGATCGCAGTGCTTCCCACAACACTGCTTTTGGGGTATCACCATGACTCACCGAAACCACTTGAATCACTAGAATCACGGTTGTTGCTGCCAATATGGCTATTTTTTTTCTCATGATCATCACCACTCAATCCACTGTTCACAGTGGCGCCGACAAGTCGCGGGCATGGATCGTTAGAGACGGTTAATAAAGGTGGCGAACCATTCCCAGCCAAACTTGGTTAATTTAATTTGAAGTTTCTGGGCAACATCACCATCTCCCTGGGGGCTGACATCCACCCCGATGACGGGAATTGATTGAGCTTTGACAAACTCGATTTCCCAGAGAATCACCGGGTCGTCACTCGTCTGCTCGGAAACTATAATCATCACCCCATCAAACGCCGCTATGATTTGTTCTGCAGTTTCCCGGTAGTTTACCAACTCGATAGTCTGGCGCTCGATGGTTACAAAATCAATTGTTGGTTGAGAATATAACTCCCATCGATGCTTGCCATTGACCAGCATTTCCTTGTATCGGTTATCGTCAAGACAACTGGAGACATAGATACGTTTATGCGCTCTCTCTTTTTTATGTGCTGAATTCTGATGGCCGGGTTTAACACTGTGTACAATCATTTGACAATTTCATGAAGTGGTGGGGTCTCAACCGGTTGGTTTGCTAAAGCATCTAAATTAATAGATTCCCATCCTGTACAATTTTCCGTTACTCAACATCTTTGGTGAAAAAAACTCTGCTGATCTCAGTGTTTGAGTAACCTTGAACCCTGAAACATTCCACAAAGCCAAGTTTCGGGTAAAATTCAGGGGCCTGGAAGCTGAAGGTATCAGTTAAGATTTTAACACAGCCCTTTTGCCTGACCACTTCTTCCAGCGAGGTCATCAACTCTGAACCAACACCCTGGTCCCGGACCTGTTCTGATACCCACAATAGCTTGACCTCCAGACAACCACCCCAGAGCTCTCCGTACACCCCACCGACCAGTTCCTTTTTTTCGTTGGTCGCCGTCAGCACGATCTCTTCCCGGCTTGCGATATCGGTTTTTGATCGATTGAAACTACTGAGATTTGTTCGTATAGCTTCGATGACCTGCGACCTGTTCTCAGGGCTGATCGTCGTGATTTGCAACGGGCTCATACGTTAATCCTCTGTGTGAATCGGGATTTTTTTTGGTAAAACGTACAACTGTTAAAATCCTCTACATTTTACTGGTGATTATTATCAGCATTAAGCGCTGCAAACTCATCAGCCAGTGTGTCTAGTGCTTCACCTTCGAGTCGCTGGGTGGTCCATTCATCCATGGGTTTGGCCTTGATCGAGCGGTAAAATTGCAACGCAGGTTCGTTCCAGTCCAGCACTCCCCACTCAAGACGGCCACAGTTTCGTTCTTGAGCGAGTTTAGCGAGGTAAGAAAGCATGGTTTTGCCAATTCCTTTGCCACGCATTGCAGAGTGGACATAGAGATCTTCCAGATAAATACCTGGTCTTCCCAAAAAGGTTGAGAAGTTATGAAAAAAGAGGGCAAAGGACACCGGTTCACCATGGAAGTCCCCGATAATCACTTCTCCATAGGGTCGATCGCCAAACAATGTCTCCTTGAGTATCACTTCGGTTGCGATCACTTCATGTGCAAGCTTTTCGTATTCAGCAAGATCACGGATCAATGAAAGAATTAAACCACTATCTTCTGCGGTTGCGGCCCGCATTGTAAAACCCGGGATCTGAGTCTTGATTTCCATAGTGCTTTTTACCTGTTATTATTTATTGCACCGCACGTGAAGTGGAGGTTCATTCTACCTCAAAACGAAGTACGGTTTTCAGTTTATCCGGGGCAACTTTGCGGGGATCAGAAATGTATATTTCCCGATGGTTTTTTGCTTTTCTTCTCAGATTATTCTGCGCACAAAACGCTTCCATGGTTTCAAATGATTCCGGCTCCGTATCATAGCTCCCCAGATGCATCATCTGGACACAGTGTCCTTCAGCTATTTCCTCGAATTGAAGTTGCTCAATTATTGGGTTTGCTTTTTTCTGTTTTGCCCACACGATAGCCTGGTGCGCAAATTCATCGGAAACAAACTCCGGTTGCCGGATCATCAGATTGAAGACCAACTCATCCTTATCGATGGTACCATCGTAATGCTTCTTTGCTTCCACTGAGAGATCCCACACTCCTTCGAGCGGATATACCGTATATTCAAAAAAGCCTGCAGGCTGCAAGCCTTTTTTGTAGGACATTCGGATCGCATACGAAGCTGCATACAGAGCCTCAATGTATTCACCAAACGCTGGATCATTGGGATTACCGCTACCCTTTATGGTGAAAAACTGAAATGGGGGGATAGTAACGATTTCCGGTTTAGCCGGTGGTAGATAGAGCTGTTTTTCTTTCTTTCTCCATTCATGTTTCATTTGAGCCGTCCCTTGATTGTTAACCGCAATGTGTTCTCCTTTCAGGCATCAGTGACTCTCACTTCATATTGCCATTTAAGTTGAAGATACAATACGAGATTGGCACGCTGTTTATACGGTTCGACGAACCGTTTATATTTCTGGAATTCAACGGGTTCGAATTTTTCCGAAAGCTCTGGTTGCTGTTTTCTTTTTATTAGATCGGCCTCGCGTCGAATGTTTCTTAAACGTGCATCATCCGTATGGATAAAGATTGTGAAATCGATGGATCCCATCAATCTGGGATCCATGGCATGCAACCCATCGAGCAACAGAATATCATTTTTGCCAATGATTTCATGTTGCTCCTGTTTTGTGCCGCCCTCATGATTATAAGGAGTGAAAGAAAACTCTTTACCAACTTTAAACGCCGTCAGGTTTTTGATGATGGTGGCAAAGTCGTATGCTTCTGTATCATAACCACTGATGCCGTGATTTATTCTTTGCTCTCGGCTCATCAGGTATGAATCGAGCGGCAGGTGGGCAACGTGATATCCTTGGTGCTGTAAGGTTTCAACCAGAGATGAGCATAAATAGGATTTGCCCAGATCAGCTGCCCCGCAGACACTTATGATCATCGGGAACGGTATCCTCTTTCGGTCAAAAATATGCTGAACTATTTCTTCGTATAGATTGCTCATTTCAGCGTATCACAGGGTATCAATACCAGTTCAATCTCAGCAGGGAAAAGGGTGGAACTACCCTTTGGTTGGGTTATATTCCCAGCAGGGGTTGTTTTTTCCGCTTATGGTAGGTAAACGCGACACTGAAGCATTGCAACAGGGTCTCTTTGGGCAAGGGTGAGTCAACCCCAAGAAGAATAGCGCGGTTACCTTCATATCTGAAGTCTTTACCAATGGTGGCTCTAAAACTGTCTATGAGTTTTGATTGGCAACTAAAATAAACCCCCAGATAGTCAGGATTCGACTCTTTCCAATCGATCCTGATGGTACTGCCACCTTTCATCAGATAGCTGGGCTCCCCCCATTTTAGTGTCTCTTCAAAACTGGAATATGACTCAAGTGCTGCTGCAGCTTCCAGAATAATTGCCCGAAGTTCGATCATTTTGATTCTTATGGAATCTGGGTAACTGTCGAACACTTCAAGTACTGATTTATCCATTTACTGAGAGCCTCTTCAATGTTACTCGGACGATTACCATTTCAATTCCTCACCGGCCACAACGACCATTCCGGACTCAACCAATTGTGTCATGATGAATACCGACTCGATAACTATCTGATAATATCGGGATAGCCCTTTTGCAAGACCGGTCTGGAGCGATGATATATCCGAAGGTGACCAAAGTGTTGGAAGGTAAAGGTTTGCCATTACTTGGTAGCGATTGCCAAATTGGCTATTTCCAACGATGATGTTTACCGTCATATGTTCGATTGAGATCCCGGATTCATCACCCCAGAGCGCTATCAGGTTGTGTGAAGAATTACCAGTGGATCGGAGCTCAGGTGTCACGATACAATGGGCAATAGGCATGCTTTCACTCCTCTGTTGTTAGAGACTATCAATGGAAAACTCCCGTTCAATCGAACGTCACTGATCACCGGGGTACCCGACATGGAACGTGATCTCAATCGTTACATCATCGTGCAGACTGCGTTTAACCGGGCATGATTTTGTGGCTTTATCCAGTTTTTTCAGCAATTGCTCATTGAAAGCGTTTGGGTGGGTAATCATGAGCTTGATTGCTTTTATCATTTTCGGGTTATGCGAAAGCTCTTTGGTAACCTCGATTCTGAGCTGACGGGGATCGTAGCCCTCTCGTTCAAGAATCTTACTGATCGAAGTGATGGTGCATGTTCCAAGTGCAGCACTCACCAGATCGGTAGATGAGAAAGCTCGACCTCCCCCCCCGTACTCGGGTGGCAGGTCCGTCTCTATTTCAGAGCCTGCCAGTTCGTGTTTAATGTGACATCTATCATCATCGAGCAAGGTAACGGTAAATATAGACATAGTTTTCGGCTTGTGTAAGGAGGCTTTACAGTCATCAAAATTTTAATTTAGATTCCATATATGTCGACTGGTCAGAGTAAAGCGTAATCATTTTTTGGAGACAATTTTATCAAATTTACTATCCATGCAAACACTGATGTCGGTGGTAACGAATTTCCCATCGAGGAAGAGGCTGAAAATCGTCGCAGGTGTTGGGGAAGATTGCGCATGCTGCAACGTTGTAAACTTTATGGTTTGAAGTGGAATTTCTCTTTTTCTGCATGTTTCAGTGAGTGATTCCAGCACATGGTACTCTGCATAGGGGCAACGATTTGAGAAATAGGCAATACAGCCTTGGCTGGGGATTCTTGGGTCAATCACACTCGAGTTGAAAGCAGGTAGGGGGGCATTCTGGGTCAACGGCAAGCACAGCAGGTAAAAACCATTTGGAGATGTTTCTATTACTTCAAACCCTTGCGAGAGTAGCCATTTTGTATCGCTCATAAAATGGAATTTCTTTTTACCGACAACGGTAATCAACCCGCTCTTCTTCCGATTTTTGGCATCAGTAAGAACATCAGCCAGCAACTGCTTTCCATGCCCCTGCTTTTTGTATCTCCCGGAAACCCAGAAACAACCAATATGCAGGTGGTTGGGGGCGGTTACCGGAACCCAGGCGTATTCCGCAGGACCATATTCGATGAAAACCTTGGCGCGTTCATTGAGGCGTCGAAAGACATAGCCATTCTGGAATTCATCTTTCAGCCACGCTTTCTTGAGTTGGTAACTCTCTTTACATTTCTTATCCGAAAAAGCGCAGCAAATATGTTCCTCTTCAATAGTTTTAGCGCTCAGGTTGATATACAATGTCTTTCCCTTTGTTGAAGTGATTTAGTCGGGTTTACCGGTTGATCACTTTGAGTTGGTTTTCTTTTTCTGAAGTTCCTGGGCGTATTTTTTATAATCCGTTTTCAATTGTTCCGGGATGTCCAGCCAGTCGCAATCACGGATCGCCCCTTCAAGTGCAAAGAGGTATGCAGCATTAAAATCACCATATGAGTCGCCCTGAGAGTAGATACTATTAAACGCCTCTTTCGCTCCAAGTGCGCGGAGCTTATCGGGAGTGTCTATGTCCGCTTCGATAAGCTTCTCGGCAAGCTTTGGACCAACATTCCTCAATTGCTTTGAGAGGAGTTGTACCCGTTTTTTTGCCATTCCTTCTCCTCATGAAATGTGGATGGATCTTCAATTACTCCAGAATGTGATCGGGACAAACTATACTTTCTTCTTAAACGCACAGTACTCGCCGGTTGCATAACCGAGCTTCTTGTAAAAATTCTGCGACTCTTCACGTTCACGGTCGGTAATGAGCATGATATAGGAGCAATTGTGTGTTTGTGCTCGTTGCTCGGCTGCTTGAACCAACTTCGATCCCACACCACGCCCCCTGTAAAACTCATCAACGACCAGATCTTCAATTACCATAAACGATTTGCACTGACCAAAATACATTTCGCATATATAGGCCATCAGTGTCCCAATCACCACTCCCTGTTCTCTGGCTACGAGGCAGATATGATTTTCGTTGTTCCTGTTCCTGTCGAAAACATCGGTCATTTTATCCAGTGATATCTTATTGGGGATCAACTGCTGATAGAGCCTGCCCAATGAATCCAGTTCCTGTTTTTGCAACTCTGAGATGTTCATTTTATTCATGGTTAAGGTGATATTTTCCCTGGATTTTCAGTGTTAATTGGCATGGTATTGACGACGATCGAACCGACAATCAGATCGTGGATTGCCCGTCGATGTTTGGTGAATGGGATGGTGAAAAAAGAAAGAATCCCCAATAGTAGTTTACAACCTATCCTGAGATACGCTCTGGGAATTGATATCTTATCCTGGTGCTCCAGGGAGCGAACCCGGATACCGGTTATTAGTTGCCCGAGCGTGCAGAATAGACTGGTAAAGAGCGGTTCATAGACAAAGAAGAAAAAAAGAACGACTCCGACCCTTACTTTTATACTCAACCCTTCACTGCTCTGAAAAAGATACCCTGTAATGAACATCATCGAAATGATGAAAACACCATCGATGAAGCTTGAAATATAGCGTTTGGGGATAGAGGGGTAGGTATAATCAATCACTAGAGCTTCCTCCTGTCTATTCCTGCACACACCTCAAACTTCCGTAGGGTTGTTTAAAGATCGTGGGAATAATTATGGTGATTTGCTTCGTTGCGGTTTCATTTTGTGACCGCAATCCCGACAACGATATCGCACACCAAAAAGTATCAGCGGGATGCTGAGCAGCAGGGTGAGTGC
>QZLB01000012.1 GCA_004796425.1 Desulfobulbaceae bacterium
TGTGGAAAAGCACTTTCTTGACTCATTGGCTCTTTTGCAATCGCTCGATTCCGAGCGTGATAATGTGGTGGATATCGGCAGTGGAGCCGGTTTTCCCGGACTGGTCTGTAAAGCAGGAAACCCACTCTTGAGGATGAGTCTGGTTGAACCGCGGTATAAGCGTGCGACCTTTCTGAGGCATATCATACGGGTGTGTGATTTAAGCCAGGTTACGGTGCACGAACAGAGACTCGAGGAAGGATCGAGCATTCCCGGAGAACAGGAATTCAATTGTTTGGTGAGTAGGGCGGTGACCGATATTTCGCAGACCCTGGCGATGAGCAAGCGTTTTTGTCGAGCGGGTTTCCGTATTATTTGCATGAAAGGATCTGGGTACACAGAGGAGTTGGCTGCGGCTGTTGATGGGCTTGCCGGGTGGGAGCTTACCGAAACGATTCCTTATCAATTGCCGCAATCAGGGCGGCAACGTGTTTTGCTGACATACACAGCGAAAATGAACTGATCGAACTGAAATATAACTATATCGTGAGGGAGATTATGAAAAAAATTGCAGTGTTGGCCGGCGATGGAATCGGCCCTGAAGTAATGAAAGAAGCGATTAAAGTTCTCGATGCTGCTCAGAAAAAATTCGATTTTGAGCTCAATTATACAGTGGCTGACGTAGGTGGCTGTGCCATCGATAATCATGGAACGGCGCTTCCAGAACAGACCCTTAAGATTTGTGAAGACAGTGATGCCGTACTTTTTGGTTCGGTCGGAGGTCCCAAATGGGAATCATTGCCCCCAGAACAACAGCCGGAACGTGCGGCGCTGCTGCCACTGAGAAAACATTTTGATCTGTTTTGTAATCTCAGACCTGCCCGGGTCTTCAAATCACTGACCGGGGCATGCCCATTGAGAAGTGATATTGTGGGTGATGGCTTTGACATTCTGGTTATGCGGGAATTAACCTCGGGAATTTATTTCGGTACCCCCAAAGGTAGAGAAGGGAGTGGGAGTGAAGAACGCGCCTTTGATACCATGGCGTATAAACGTTCAGAGATTGAGCGAATCACCCGAATGGCCTTTGATGCGGCACGACTGCGAAGTAAAAAGGTTACCTCAATCGATAAAGCGAATGTCTTGACAACGATGGTCTTGTGGCGGGAAGTCGTGACTGAAATCGCCAAAGAATATCCAGATGTTGAGCTGAATCACCTTTATGTGGATAACGCAACCATGCAGTTGGTCAAGGACCCACAACAGTTTGATGTGATGTTGTGTGGAAATATGTTTGGTGATATCATTTCCGATGAGGCGGCAATGCTCACCGGTTCGATGGGACTCCTTGCTTCTGCCAGTCTAAACAGCCAGAAATTCGGTTTGTATGAGCCAGCAGGGGGATCTGCGCCTGATATTGCCGGAAAAGGTGTGGCTAACCCGATCGCCCAGATTTTATCAGCTTCCATGATGCTCAGATACAGCTTTGGTCTTGATACTGCTGCAGATGCGATCGATAAGGCGGTGGAAAAAACGCTTGAGGTGGGGATATGTACGGCAGATATCGCTACCGATCGATCATCGGCGGTTGGAACTGCTGAAATGGGAGATGCCATTGTTAACGCACTCTAATAACCTTTGCTTCAGGCAGGAACGCTGACCATGGTTAATCCTTATGAACAACTGATGCTGGTTGCCAACGAGGCTTCCACCCCTTTGGCTCGGAAAATAGCCAAATCACTAGGTGTCCCGTTTTCAGAGATGATCAGGAAACAATTTGCCGATGGCGAATGTTATCACGCATTTCCTGACGATGTCTCTGATAAGAACCTGATCATTTTCGGTGCCACCCATAATGATCAGGCGCATCAGGAAACCCTTGATCTTATTCAGGGTGGAAGATTCTGGAATGCGGCTTCGGTCAATGTTGTCGTACCATTTCTTGGTTATTCCACCATGGAAAGAGCCAAACCGTTCAGCCAGGAGATACCAAAAGGGATTACCCGGACCAGACAGATATTCAGGGCTCGGCCCAATTATGTTGCCTTTGTTGATCTTCATTCAGAAGCGGTGCTCCATGCCCATGCAGGTGAAATCAGAACCAAACATATCTGGACCGATAACCTGGTCGTGAAGAAGATCAAGAAAATGAAGCTCAAAGATTATGTGCTGGTCTCTCCCGATTACGGTTTTTCAAAACGGGTTGCCCGGCTGGCAAGTCTTTTAAAATGCCCCCATACTGCCGCCGATAAAGATCGATATGATACGGATAAAACGATTGTCAGCCAGGTTTCAAGTGTGGTCAGCGGTCATCCGGTAATCATCTGCGATGATATGATTCGCACCGGTGGGTCGATCATCCAAACAGCCAATCGGTGCAGAGATGCAGGCGCAACTGATGTTTACGTGCTGGCCACTCACCTGGTAATGGCCGGCAACGCTCGTAAGAGGTTTGCCGACAACGGTATTAAGCGGGTTATCGGTTCTGATACCTACCCAGGGGTCAAATCTGATGGATTGCTTGACATTTATTCGGTCGCCCCGTTGTTGGCTAAGTGGCTAAAATCCCATTTGCTCAATTGAAATCACTGTTGATATACACCTGAAGGCGAAGTCGTAGTAAAGTTCATGAGACCTGAAATCATCAGAAGAAACCTCCAGCATTCGGTGCTGTTCAAGAACCTGGAGGAACAGACGCTTGATGAACTGGTGGCGAATGGTGAAGTACGTCATTTTTCTCCTGGTGATTTCGTTCATCGAAAAGGTGATAAGGCCGACACCTTCTATGTTGTAGCGGTTGGCGAAGCTGAACTAACCCTGGAAACTGATGATGGAAATAACTCTATTGTTGGCAGGGTTGGACCTGGCGGACATTTCGGTGAGACCTCATTACTCACCTTTAAGCCCCAGTCATTAACCGTCCGAGCGCTTTTTGATGTGGTTCTGATCTGCTTCAGCGGCGATTTTTTTCGTCAGATATTGCGCAAACACCGGGTTATACAGGAACGGATTGAGTTCGCACTGGCGGAACGTCTGCGCATTTCTTTCCAGGATCACGCAGCCAGTGTATTGGCCTGCGATATTTCAACCAGAAAGGAGATCAAACTGATTGATATGATGCCACTTTCTGATGAGAGTGGTGCTGATGAAGAAACAGCTGAAGGTGTCCGGGAAAAGGTCATGCGCTCCCATAGCGCCCGGGAGATCAAAGAGGCGATTAATCGGTTATCCTCAAGTGAAGAACCGGTGTTGCTCTCTGGTGAATCGGGCACTGGCAGGAGACTTATTGCCAAACAGATTCACCTGCAGGGGGCGAATGCTCAGGGGCCGTATATCGAAGTTGATGCGCGGGAGTTTGATGCGGACCAACTGGCGCGAAGACTGTTCGGCGTAAAAAACGATCCATTTCCATTCTCCCAGGTTAGGCAGACCGGGATCCTTGAACAGTTCTGCCGGGGAACCGTTGTCCTCCATCATGTTGATAAGATACCCCTGCCCATCCAGAAGATGATTGCCGAGGCGATGGAAACGATGACTTTCACCAGAATTGGTGGTGAAAATCAGATTGCCCTCCAGGCTCGAATCATCTTTGTCGGTAATCTCTCACTCGATCAGCTCAGAGATAGTCTGCAAATAATTAAACCACTTGAAAAGAAATTAGAACATAATACCTTTCACGTCCCGGCATTGCGTTTTCACAAGCGAGATCTGCCCCACCTGGTAGATTATTACCTGCATCGTTTCAGTCGAGAGTATGGGAAAAAGGTCTCCACTGTTTCTCCTGATACGCTGGGTGTCTTAATGAATTATGATTGGCCGGGTAACCTGGTTGAGTTGTCCGCGGTGATTCAGCGTGCCGTTATGCTTGCCCGCGATGATGAAATCCTGACCGATCATATCTTGTTGGGATTACCCAAAACTGAAGGGAAGTGGGAGTTTAACCTGCTTCGTCTGCCCTGGATCAGGGGGGTGATGGAAAGCAAAATATTTCCCACTTTCCCGCGGGCGATTGTTGGCTTGGTCCTGCTGATGTCCGTGTTAACGCTCTTTTTTGGTCCTGCCGATCCGGAGAAAAATATTGGTATTGCCATCAGTTGGGTAGTGGGTTGGCCGTTACTTTTCTTCTCCTTTTTCTTCATGGCTCGAACCTGGTGTTCGGTCTGCACCCTGGCCATGCCGGGTACCCTTTTGCAGCGGCTAGTCAAACCCACCAAGAAGACTCCCCAGTTTATCAAGAAGAATTCCGGCTGGATCATGGCCAGTCTCTGTATTGCCGTGCTCTGGGTGGAGATTGTCTGGAACGCCTACCAGAACCCAGTCCTCACCGGTTGGATCATCCTGGCCATTACCATCGGTTCGGTTGTTTTTAGTGTGATTTATCAAAAACGGGCTTGGTGTCGATATCTCTGCCCGCTCGGGGCAATTAATGCCATTTTTGCCATGCCCTCCGTACTCGAATTACGCTCCAACCGCCACCTCTGCCTCAATCGTTGCGAGGACCACGCATGCTATTCCGGCGGAATCGAGGAGGGAGGATGCCCGATGTTCAGGCACCCGTTCATGGTCGATAATAATCGGGACTGCATCATTTGTGGTGAATGCATAAAAAATTGTAACAAGCATTCCATACACCTCAATGTCAGGATGGCGCCACAGGAATTGTGGGAAATAGAAGCTCCTCGTCGATCGGACAGTTTTTTAGTCGTGGCGCTCGGGGCGATTTTTTTCCCCTTTGCATTGCATACCCAGTTTTATGAGCTGATCTGGTCACTCAAAAGAACGTATCCGGCAACTCTGGGCACGATACCATTTGCACTTATCGGTTCCGTGCTGTTTTTTGTCCTGATTTTTGTGTTTCAATTTGGCTATTACCTTATGGTTCAACTTCAGGCATATTTATCCCGGATTGATCGCAAACTTCTTCTGCCTTTGTTGGGGTATGGTTTTATACCAATAATTCTTGGTGTTTACCTGGCGGTTCACTTTGAGGTTTTTGTCAGTGAATCGTGGCGTGTCGTCTCGAATACCCGAGAGATTTTTGGCCTTTCATCAATCAGCGAAGGTGCTCGACTGATCAGCCCCGATGCGTCATCGTTATTGCAGGTCTTCACCGTCGCCGGAGGTTTTTTCGCCTCACTTTATGCTACCTATCGCATTGTTTTTCGCCTTAAGGGTGGCGGTGTCACAAAACGGGATCTGATTCTTCCCTATGGTTTTTTGGGAATGTTTACGGCGCTGTTTATCTTTTTCATGAAAACATCACAAATTATCCTGTTTTGAGCTGGAATGTACAACGCACAAACTTGCTTGAAAAGCCAAACATTACGTTGCTCAAATACAATTGTTGGACCACTGTGCTGATGCTTCTCACCTCAGGAACACGCTACGATAAATCTGCGAAGTACTCAGTTCTGCCCTCATAAAAGTTTTTGATCCATCAAGATAACTGTTGCGATAACGTTTACGTAAAGTGTATATGTTGGCAATCGGTTTCAATCTGGTTTGATACCAGAAGCTTGTCTTGAAGAAGGAGGCAGTATGGAAAAAATAGCGATTTTAGTTGATAGTGCGTGTGGTCCGACCCCTGATTTTGTAAATAAATACAAAATATTTACCATGGGGATGAAGATCAATCTCGACCGCAAGGTTTTCATTGATGGAGCTGACCTTGAGAAGGCTCGTTTCTATGAAATGATCGATCGGGTAAAGGATTTCAGCACCGCACCTCCACAGGTATGGGACATAAAAAAAATCTATGAGCGTATCAAGAGAAGTGGTTACGATCGAGTAGTTTCAGTGCACGTTTCGTCCAAAATGTCCAAATTGTATGAGGCGTGTGATAACGCCTGCGGTCTGCTGGGAGGCGTTAACGTTGAGTTGATCGATACCCGTAATACCTCGATTGGTGCGTACCTGGTAGCTGAAAAAATCGCGGAACTCCTTCACGCTGGTCGCACGATTGAAGAAATAAACTCGTTTTTACCTGAAATAAGGCGCTCATCATTTCTGCAGATTTCACTCTCCACCCTGAAGTATTTAATAAAAAACAAGCGAGTCGGAAGAGTCCAGGGAATGGTGGGCTCCATGTTGAAAGTGAAACCGATTTTAGGAATGGACAGTGACGGATATCTCTCGACCCTCTCAAAAGTAAGAGGTGGTTCACGGGTTGCTGATCATCTTACAGACAATGCAATTGAATTTGTCAAACAACGTCCATATAACGTCAAGGTATATTTAACCTGGGGTTTTGATGAGAATCGCCGTCAGGTTGAACGAGTGCGAGATAAGTTTATTCCCCGGCTGGAACAGCTCGGAATCAAGAATTATACCGTCCGAGAAGATCGAATGTGGCCGACCATTGCCTGTAATAGCGGACCGGGAGCTTATGGTTTTGCTGTTTATGGAGAGGAACACCCCATCAACTGAGCAGCGCAACTGCTGCTCATGCACGATATCGTCGAGCTCTCTCCAGGGGAAAAATCTGCCCGTCCGATGCTCGGTCATCACTTACCACTTGATGAAACCCATAACCGCAGAAATCTATAGTAGCACCGCTGTTTCCGATTTCCCCGAAATTGAACCACCATTGACAAAATCGCTGGAAATTGGCAATGGTAGACTGTTCTTCGCAGTAACAGGTGCTGCAATTATTATTCAATACGTATCGAAAAGGTGACCTAGATGACGACAGAAACATTTGACTTGAAAGCGCATATACGATCCATTCCTGGCTGGCCGGAACCACATGTAATCTTCCGGGATATATGCTCTTTACTTGAAGACCGAATTGTTTTCAGAAAAGTCATCGACCTGTTTGTTCATCGTTACATGAGTTACGAATTTGATGCAATCGTTGGTATTGATGCCCGCGGTTTTATCATTGGCGCTCCGCTCGCCTATGAGCTCAATCAAGGTTTCATACCGGTAAGGAAAAAAGGGAAGTTGCCTGGTGAGACGATATCTGAGTCGTACACCCTTGAGTATGGGGAGGCCGAAGTTGAAATCCAGACCGGCTGGCTGAAACCGGGACACAAGGTCTTGCTCATTGATGATCTGGTCGCCACCGGCGGAACCATGTTGGCAGCGGCAAATCTGCTGAAAAAACTTGGTGTCGAAATCGTCGAAATTGGGGCAATTATCGACTTACCCGATATCGGTGGATCGAAAAAAATTATCGATGCAGGATATAAGGTGCACTGTTTCTGTGAATTTGAAGGCGAGTAGGAAATTGGCGCGCCCGGAGGGATTCGAACCCCCGACACCCAGGTTCGAAGCCTGGTGCTCTATCCAGCTGAGCTACGGGCACGCATGATCGAAAGAACACTGATCAGCAAAAGACAGCACTCTTTTACCACTGGATCATAAACCTGTCAATGGTGGTTCACGTGCGTTTGCTCACGCACCCTCAGGTTCTATCGCAAAGAACCGTACCCCTGAAATTCGAACTGGTTGTAGCTCCCTTTGCCTTCGATTCTTTTTATAAGGTAAAGGGAGGCAACATTCAGGCTTTTAGTTCACGCATCTTCGGCGGGACTTCGCAACCGATGGCTCGAGCCTGCTGAATAAAGAAATCATCGGTCATCCCAGCAATAAAATCTCTGGCGCGAATAGCTGCGGACAAGGGGGTACCACTGGTATCCTGGAGATCGCTCATCAGATCCACTGAGAGCGAGGCGGTCGTGCCGTTTTTAATATGGTTGATATAGCTTTCAAACAAGGCGTTATAGCAGCTCTGAATCATTGGCAGGTAGCGTTTTGTCTCCGGTGCGTAGTAGATGTTTTCGTAGTTGAACGCCTTGAGTTGCTTGAGTGCCTGCGAAACCTCTGAGGAGAAGCTGAGGTAATCGTTTTCTCGGTTTGCATCGGTCGCCCGGGGTGGTGTGATACTGCTGTTGCGAACCAGATCAGTCACCAGATTGTAGACGATCTTTCCATTAGTGTTACCTAGCAGCCGCGAGCAATCTTCCGGGATATCCGCTCGGTCGATAAGGCCGAGAATAATCGCATCCTCAATATCTCTGCCGATATAGGCAATGGTATCTGCCATCCGCACCACGCACCCCTCCATGGTCATGGGCTGCAAATTGGCTTTTGGGTCTTCAACCTTCTGGCTTATTTTCCTGTCAAATTCATCGAAATCACCCGTACCTTCAGGGGTCAGGGTGGATGAGTGTATTTCACCATCATGACAGAGAATGCCATCAAGTGTCTGCAGCGTCAGATTCCAGCCGCTGCCTTTTCGCTCGATTGCCTCAAGTGCGTGGACCGAATGAATGTTATGCTGAAATGGTGGTAAGTCATGTTGCAGACAGAGTGCTGAAAGAAATGACTCACCGGCATGCCCGAATGGTGGGTGACCGATGTCATGGCCAAGTGCAATGGCTTCGATGAGATCTTCATTTAAGAAGAGAAACCTGCCAATGGTCCGGGCAATTCTTGAAACCAACTGCACGTGCAGTACCCGGTGTGTGATATGGTCATTGCTCACCAGACAAAATACCTGGGTCTTGTCTATGTAGCGGGTATATGCTCGTGAATGAAGGATTCGATCGGCATCTTTGGCAAACGGTTGGCGGTAATCATCGTTGGTTTCGGGTTTTCTTCTGAGTCCCTGCTCGTTCAGGGTCGCGGAAACAGATAAACGGGAACGTTCGCTTTCTGCTAGCAGCGATAATATCTGGTACTCTTTCTGTTTAATCATCGGTGGCAACGGGTGGAGATATTTACTCTTGGAATCGATTCACTTTCCATACCTGTAATACGCATGATTCCAATATTCAAAGAATATAATCGACTGGATTTTCATATCAGTTACATTATGGTATGGAGGACGTGGAAGAAGATTACCCTCAACAAGGTTAGTTTGCAGGAACATTGTCATGAAAATATCCATAGAATATTGCCAAAAGTGAAACTATGAGCCGCGTGCTTCCAGTCTGGGAGCTGAGATTCGCAGCCAATTTGATGCAGACGTAGAGCTAATTGCCGGGGGTGGGGGTGTATTTGAGATCACACTCAATGGTAGGCTGCTCTATTCCAAAAAGAAACTGGGCCGGTTTCCCGAAGCGGGTGAGGTGGTTAATCTCTTGAAAAAACAGGGTTGAGAGGCGTCAGGACTTAGCCCGTGCATCATCGCTACAGGATGAAATGCAGTCGGTGCAATCGACCTTCGTGGTTCCGTTTTCGCAATAAGCGAGAAAACCTTGCAGCAGTTCCTCTCCTCCCCGTGGACAGAGCTGGAGGAAATTGATGAATTTGATCATTCGAGAGATCACCTCCGGGGGAGCGGCATGCTCGATTTTGCAGGCAGCATCTTCTGCGTTCTCAGGGTTAATCGCCAAGACCTCAACGAAGAATTTTTTTAGTGAATCATGTCGATAGATGACATCTTCAGCAACCTGGCGCCCCCGGTCGGTCATCGTGATGGCTTCATAGGGGGCATAGTTGATCAACTCCTTTTTGGCAAGAGCTCGCAGGGCTTCGGTAACCGAGGCTCGGGATACGTCCAGACGGGTCGCGATGTCTTTGCTTCTGGCTACAAGTTTCTCATCAACAATATGATAAATGGCCTCGATATAGTCTTCAAGGCTGGCACTAAGGTCCAGGGAATCGTTGTTTTTTTTCATGATATCACGGATAGCAGGGTTCAGTCGACAGTAGATCGTATGGAAACCGGTTGCCAACATGAACCGGTATTTGTTATACGCCAGATACGATACTTGTCTTTTATCTACCCGTCAAGAAGGTACGGGAAAAATAAGTCTATACAGGAATTGGCCACATGCTAGTTGAGTTACGAGTTGAAAACCTTGCCTTAATCGAATCTCTTCATCTGAATTTTGACCGAACAGCGGGGCATAGTTTGGTCGCGATGACCGGTGAGACGGGTGCCGGTAAATCGATTATGCTCCGGGCAATCACTTTACTCTCAGGGCGGAGAGCTTCCCCCGAGTGGATCAGGTCAGGGGAGTCGAGCTGTGCGGTGGAAGCGCTTTTTGAGATCGATGAAGACTATGTGGACCTGGTTTCAATTCTTGCCAATGGTGGTTTTGATACGGGGCCTGAGGTCGTTATAAAACGAGTTCTTAATGAGGGTGGTAGGAGCAGGTACTATATCAACGGCTCATTGGCAACGGCTAAAGTTGTGTCTGAAATCTGTGAGCATCTGCTCACGATTGCCAGTCAGCATGACCATCAACGTCTTCTTCAGCCCTCTCTGCACCTTGATTTCCTCGATTCGCTTGGTGATCTATTAGGGGAGCGGGCGACGTTTGGTAAATCATTCAGCGAATGGAACGAGACGAAACAACAGCTCGAAACATTGCGCACAAGGGAAAGAGACCGTGAGCAACGACTGGATTTTCTTGCCTACCAGGTAAAAGAGATCAGAGAGGCAGCCTTGAGTTCTGGTGAAGATCAGTCACTTGCTGAGGAACGGACTCGCTTGAAAAACAGTGACGCGCTGATCAAGATTGGTCGGGAAACGTTGTCGACCCTTGGTGGCAGAGTGTCAGATGATCTTGCTCATGCACGCAAAAATCTGGAAGCATTGGCTCAGATGGATGGCGGTATTCAGTCCTTTGCAGAAGAGTTCAGCTCCTATGCCTACCTGATTGAGGATCACACCGCAACTCTCCGAGACTATTGTGATGGCCTTGAGACTGATCCTGCACGGTTGGAAGCGGTGGTGGAGCGGCTCGATCTGATTCAGTCACTGAAAAGAAAATATGGTGATTCAATTGAAGCAATCCTGGAGTTTGCTGCGCATGCTGAAACGGAGCTGAAGCAGATTGAAAACCTGGACCGAGAAATAATGGCGCTTCAGGAGCGTGTCCAAACCCTTGGTGAGCAGGTGTTAAAGCAAGCTCGAAACTTGTCCGAGCGCCGGCAGCAGACGGCCCGGAGGTTTGAACAGTCAATGGGCACAGAGCTTTCATCTCTGGCTTTTGATCAGGCTCGAATCGAGGTGAGATTTGCAGAAGATCCTGAACCGGCGATAAAAGAGCATGGCGCGGACCGGGTTGAGTTCTTTTTTGCCCCCAATCCGGGTGAACCTGCTCGTCCGCTCGCCAAAATAGCCTCTGGTGGTGAACTCTCCAGGCTGATGCTGGCACTCAAATGTTTATTTGCCAAAAAAGATCGGGTCGAAACCGTCATTTTTGATGAGGTTGATGCAGGGATCGGCGGTGAGGCCGCCGAAGCAGTAGCTCGAAAGATACAGGAGCTGGCGGGCCATCATCAAGTATTCTGTATCACCCACCTGCCTCAAATTGCGGCCCGGGGAACCGAGCATCTGCTGGTACAAAAAGGTATGAAAAACGGTCGAACACAGTCTGAGGTCTCTAAGCTGGAACCTGGAGAGCGAGTCGATGAAATTGCCCGTATGTTGGCGGGATCTTCTGTTAACCGTCAGGCAGAAGCCTGGGCTAAAGAGCTATTGAATAAAGGCGGGCAGCTGTAATGAGCACGGTTCGAGCAATCAGTCTATTCTCGGGAGGTCTCGATTCTATCTGTGCCACACGTCTGGTCATGGAACAGGGTATTGAGGTTATCGCCCTCAAATTTGTCTCACCTTTTTTTGGTTACGAGGCGTTGCTTGATCAGGAAACGTATTGCAGGGAGGCCAAAGATAAATATGGTATTAACGTCAGGATCATAGATATCAGTGAAGATTATCTTGAGATGCTGCGTAACCCACCGCATGGGTTTGGCAAATATTTTAACCCGTGCATCGATTGCAAAATTTTCATGTTACAGCGGGCCAAGGAGTTGCTCGTAGAGTACGATGCTTCATTTCTGATTACCGGTGAGGTGTTGGGGCAACGTCCCATGTCTCAGCGACGTGATACCTTGAATGTAATTGAGCGGGATTCCGGTAGCAGATCGATTTTGCTTCGACCACTCAGCGCCAAGCTGATGAAGGAGACAGAGGCCGAGGTCCGTGGTCTGGTTGATCGGGAAAAGCTGCTTGATTTCAGTGGCAGGGGACGATCCCGCCAGATCGCTCTGGCCCGCTCCTACGGGATTACTGATTTTCCCGCCCCGGCCGGTGGCTGCATTCTGGCCGATCCAATTCTGAGTCGCCGCATACAGCGCGCGTATAACGGTACATTTGTACTGAAACTGGTAGACATCAATGTACACGACATTTTGTTAATGCTGGTAGGCAGACAATATCTATTTCCCGGTGGCGGATGGTTCATTCTTGGCAGGGATGAGAAAGAGAATCTGAGAATCGATGAGCTGATCGAGTCGGGTGACAT
Source organism: Desulfobulbaceae bacterium (assembly GCA_004796425.1). Lineage (GTDB taxonomy): Bacteria > Desulfobacterota > Desulfobulbia > Desulfobulbales > Desulfocapsaceae > MADRE3. The sequence goes on from QZLB01000012.1 coordinate 12,243, forward strand.
CCGGTTTGGCATTGAAGAACGCCCCGGACCAGTCGCTATCCTGCGGCATACAAAAAAACTGTACCCCTCGGCCGAGACGCTAAAGATCGATATTCTTCATGCAGCTCGCCTGGTTGCCCGGTATGCCAAAAAAATAGAGGGACTTCCCGCGCCCGGGAGGGTCCTGGTGCAGGACGGCAACAACCAATACGAGATTGAGGCTGCCCCGTTGGCGGATGATCTGTTCAGAGACTGGGTTATTTAGTCGCGGATTCGAAAAGACGCATTACCGCCGTCAGATATTTTTCTTCAGTAGATGCCCGGGTTATTTTTTTTAACGCTTTTTGCCCGGAAGGAAACGCCCCGATCAGGTAGATCCAGACCTGCTTCATTTTACCTAAAAGGTGCCCCGGTCCGCTTAACCGTTCTTTTTGCTCGTTGAATAATTCCTGATGGAATGCCCAGAGTTCTTCAAATTTCTGCTCGCAGGAAAATGAACTTCCATTGATTTCCGCCGGCAGGTGAGGGTTGGCAAGTAAACCGCGACCAATCATCCAATGGCTTATCTCCGGCAACTGCTCCTTCAGGCTTTTAAAGGTTTGCACACTGGTGATGTCGCCATTATAGAAGAGCGAGTGGTGGGCGAGCTCAAGACACTCACGAAACTTCTCCGGGTAGGTAGGACCACGATATAACTGAATGCCCAACCGCGCATGGATGATAAGCGCACTTAAAGGAAACTCATTGAGCCGGGGAATTAACTGAAGAGATTCAGTAAATTGATGATAGCCAAGACGCATCTTGATTGAGAGCTTCTGGGAGATGTTCGGTACAATTCGCTCCAGTATCTCGATGATCTGATCCGGATAGGGGAGCAGTCCTGAACCTCTTTTTTTTCGGGCAACCATCGGTACCGGGCAACCGAGGTTCCAGTTCAACTCATCATATCCCAAGTCAGCTAAATGGTTTGCAAGGGTGATGAAATCCTCCGGGTCTGTATTGAGCAACTGCGGCACCAGCGGTAGGCTACAATTACGCTCCGGGAGCAGATCTTTGAGCAGTGCTTTATTGTTTCCTCCCTTGCGCTGCGGATTGATGAAAGGTGCGATTGCCCCATCTAAGCCTTTGAAGTGTTTCATATAAACACTTCTAAACAAGGCATCGGTAATGCCTTTGAGCGGTGCCATGTAAAAAAGATGGTGGGTTTTCATACAACCGCTTACGACTGGGGAGTTGGGTGACTGGCGTGCTGATGATTCCGAAAGTCATATCCGGTAGGGTTCTGGAATGCGCGGAGATTAAATTCAGGCAGCGCTGCAAAGAGGTGATCAAATATATCTGCCTGGATGGCCTCATACGGAGCCCAGCGCTGTTCACTGCTGAATACATAGATTTCAAGGGGCAGTCCCTCGGCAGTTGGGGACAGTTGCCGTACCAGAAAGGTCATTTCCTGGTTGATATGGGGATTGTTCTTCAGGTAGGCAATCACGTATGCTCTGAACAGACCAATGTTGGTCTGTCGCCTGAGGTTAAAATTGTTCTGCCGATCGTCAGCCAGCGTCAGTTGTTTGTTGTACTCATCGATTTCTCTGGTCTTCAAACCAAGATAGTCATCCAGCAGATTTACACTTTGAAATTTCTCGAGCATTTCCTCGTCACACCAACCGATGGTATTGATGTCGATATAAAGAGACCGCTTGATCCTCCGGCCGCCAGATTCTGACATACCGCGCCAATTTTTAAAAGCGTTTGAAACGAGCGCATAGGTTGGTATGGTGGTGATGGTTTTATCCCAGTTCTGTACACGGACGGTATGGATAGACATGGAGATCACATCTCCGTCCGCACCGTAGCTCGGCATCTCCAACCAGTCCCCGACCCTGACCATATCGATGGAAGAGAGCTGAATCGAGGCCACGAAACCAAGGATAGTATCCTTGAACACCAGCATGGTCACCGCGGTAAGACCACCCAGGATGGAGAGAATTCCCCATGGTGACGTGCCGGTGAAAATTGAGACAATAAAAATTGCGCCGATGATGTAGAGCGCTATTTTACCTGCATCGACAAATCCCTGAAGCATCTCCGGCCGCTTCTTTCTGAGCAGACGATAAATATCGGTAAGAGAGGAAAGCAGGGCATTTAAACTCAAGACGCAAACAATCACGAAACAGGCTTTCATGATACGTTTGAGTACAATGTAGGTGCTGCTGTCGACAGGCAGCAGGGTGTCGATAGACAGGTGGATCAGCAAAACCGGAACAAACCAGCTTACCCTGATGAAGAATTTGCTATCTATCAAAGGGTCATCCCAGCGATACCGGTTGGTTCGGATGACATTGAGAAAAAGCTTTAATAAAACGTTTCTGACCAGCAGTGTGGCTAGGATTACCATTGCCAGGATGATAAGCATATTTATACCGAGGCTGAGATACTCTGCCCCTTCAGGTTGTACACCTGCTGAAATGAGCAGTTCATAGGTATAGTGTCCATCCATATAAGTAACCTCTTACCATGTGCTAAGATGTGCGAATCAAAAAGGAATATGCTACTATAGAATACTTTACAGTCGGTGCTTTATCAACCTCTGAGCGATACCAGGTAGACGTGCAGATAAAAACAATAACAGATCCCGGCAGAATTGATTGGATTAATGAGTTGACGGCCCAATATCCCTCTGATCTGATCGAAGTGTTATTTGATACCGCCCACCGCAATGACCTTAAACTCTACATCTGCGGAGGGGTGCTCAGGGATTGGCTCAATGGTACCGCTTCCCGCGACCTCGATCTCACCATAGCGTATGGCGCTCAATCCTTTCTTGAGGAAGTAGCCGCTGCGTTGGGGCGGGGAACTGTGGTACCGCTTGGCATGAAACATGATGATACCTGCCGTTTGGTTGTCGGTCCGTGGAGTGTTGATGTGTCTGGTTTCAGAAAGGGAGCCGGTACCATCGCCGAAGACCTGCTGCAGCGCGATTTCACGATAAACGCGATGGCTGCAGAGGCAGAGAGTTTTTTTTCTGAGCGTGCCCACCGAACAATTATCGATCCTCTCGATGGTTTATATGATCTGGAAGAAAAGGTTTTGAAGGTTTGTAGCGGCGCATTTTCCGATGATCCCTTGAGGATCTTGAGAGCCTTCAGGTTTGCCGCAGAGCTTAATTTTGTGATTTCCGAACAGACCCGTTCCGACCTGAGAAGGTGTGCCAACCTTGTCACTTTGAGTGCGGTGGAGCGCATCAGCTATGAGTTAAACCTGATTATGGCGAGTCCACGCGCCCACCAGGCTTTCATCGATATGCTTCAAACCGGTGTACTGCAATGGATTATTCCGGAGCTTCATGAAGGACACGGAGTGGAACAACCGCCATTCCATCATCTCGATGTGTTGAAGCATAACATTGAAACACTTGGTATGGTTGAGAAAATCCTTGATGATCCGGTACGATATTTCCCCGAAAGCGCATCCTATCTGACCAGTTATCTCGAGCAGGAGGCGCGGCAGAAGCAGTTGAAATGGGCGGGTTTGTTCCATGATGTCGGGAAACCTCAATGCCGCGTACCTGACAATGATGATCCGGATAAAATCACCTTTTACGGCCATGACGAAACAGGGGCCCAATTGCTCAAATCATACGCCCGGCGAATGAGGTGGAGCAATGAAGACACCAGTGCTACTGCTCACTTGATCACCATGCATATGCACCCGTTTCATCTTCTGACCGTGAAACGATCAGCAGGTAAAATCAGTCAGCGAGCGAAAGTTAATATTTGTCGAAAAGCGGGAGAGTCCATTACCGGCCTCTTTATTCTGGCCCGGGCCGATGATCTTTCAAGTATGGGAGAAACGAAACCGGCAGGGATCGACAAAGAGTTGCGATCCCTTCACCATGAGTTGGTTACCCTTTATCACGATCAGGTGGTCCCGGTAATCAATGGACCGAAACTATTGACCGGTAACGATCTGATTGATACACTGGGGCTGACTCCCGGACCACATTTTAAAGAGATTCTGGCCTCCCTTGAACGAGCTGTTATTGAAGGCAGTATTAAAACTCGTGCGGAAGCTCTGGATTGGGTGAAAACTCATATGCAATCCAATTGAGAAGTTGAATAACTGGTCGTGTCTATACCGATCAGGAGATGGGAATACCGATCATGAAGAAAGTGCAGGACTACTACTACAAGAAGGCGAAAAAGCAGAACTATCCTGCTCGTTCGGTATACAAGCTTGAAGAAATACAAAAGAAGCACCGAATAATCAGCCGTGGAGACAGTGTCCTTGATCTGGGCTGTTCTCCCGGAAGCTGGTCGCTTTATGCTTCTGAAATTGTTGGGGAAAAAGGTGTTGTAGTTGGCGTGGACCTGAAGAAGACGGAGGCAGAGCCTCGGGGCGGGGGTAGTCCCATTCATTGGCTCTGCCATGATGTAACCGATCCTGATATGGTTACCCTGCTGCGGAAGATCAGGTCCGGTTTCAAGGTGTTGATATCAGATATGGCACCAAAAACAACAGGCAATCGCTGGGCTGATCATCAGCAGTCGATGCGGCTGGTTGAGCATTCTCTCACCCTTGCCCATCAATTACTTCACCAGAAGGGAAATTATCTCTGTAAATTATTCCAGGGCGAAGATATGCCCGAATTCATCAGCAGAATGAAGCAGAATTTTGAACAGGTCAAAGTCATAAAACCGGATAGTTCACGAAAAGAGAGTCGGGAAGTGTTCATACTCGGCGTCGGTTTTAAACATTCTCAGAAAAGACAGTCAGCAGCCCAGTAAGGCCGCTGAGTCACTAACGAAAAGGTAGGATCCTCCATGTCAGGACATTCGAAATGGTCAACCATCAAAAGAAAGAAAGGTGCTAATGACGCAAAACGCGGCAAAATTTTCACCAAATTGATCAAAGAGATCACCGTTGCAGCCCGACAGGGCGGAGGGGATCCTGAGGGCAATCCGCGGCTCAGAAGTGCCATTGCTGCGGCTAAGGCAGAAAATATGCCTAAAGACAATATTGCTCGGGCAATTGCCAAAGGATCCGGTGGTGGTGACGGAGAAACCTATGATGAAATTCTTTATGAAGGTTATGGACCCGGAGGGGTCGCGGTATTGGTGGAATGCATGACCGATAACCGAAATCGTACCGTTGCAGATGTACGGCACTACTTTTCCAAAAGTAACGGGAATCTTGGTGAAAATGGCTGTGTTGCCTGGATGTTTGACAAAAAAGGTCAAATTCTGGTTGATAAAGCAACCATCAGTGAAGAAGAGCTTATGGACAAAGCACTTGAAGCTGGAGCCGAGGACGTGGTGGAGGATGAAAACGAATACCAGGTGCTGATCGATCCTGATGAGTTTAATGATGTGCGTGAATCCCTGGAGGAACAGGGCGTCAGTTTTCTTGAGGCTTCAATATCAATGCTTCCTCAGAATACCATTGAAGTAAGCGACGAAAAGATAGCGACTGCCCTGCTCAAACTGCTTGAAAACCTGGAAGATCATGATGATGTGCAAAAGGTTCATGCCAACTTTGATATCGATTCAGGTTTGATGGAGAAGCTTTCCTGAGAGCCGGGACGTTCGGAATGGGTAATCAAGCCGGATCATAAATGCAGAGAATTATTGGTATCGATCCCGGTTCGCGTTTAACCGGTTATGGGGTAATCCATCTCGAAAGAGGAACCCTGGCGTTCATGTCGTGTGGTGTGATCAAGACGGATTCCGGCCTGCCCTTATCTTATCGATTAAATCAGATATTTGACGGCATAAACGAGGTCATTCAATTACATGAGCCAGATGTCGCCGCCGTTGAGGATGTGTTTCTTGCCTCGAATCCGAGGTCGGCTTTGAAGCTGGGGCAGGCGCGTGGGGCAGCGGTTGTTGCGGCAATGCAGAACAGTCTGCCCGTACACGATTACAGCCCGAAAATGGTTAAGCAGGCTGTAACCGGGTATGGCCAGGCAGATAAAGAACAGGTTCAGCACATGGTGCGCGTTTTGCTTGGCTTGAAAAAATCACCAAGCAGTGATGCGGCAGACGCGCTTGCCGTGGCTATCTGTCACGCAAATCAGTTTCGGATCTGAAAAAGGGGAGTTATGATAGCAGCATTGAGCGGGATTATTCTTCATAAAGGATCGGACCGGGCGATAATTGATGTGTCCGGGGTTGGCTATGAGGTTTTTCTGACCACGGAGGCCCTTGCAAAACTTCCTGAAAAAGATGATCCGATCTCACTCTTTATCCATACCCATGTGCGTGAAGATGCGATTGTTCTCTATGGCTTTCTCGAGGAAAAAGAGAAGGAAATGTATTTGATCCTGACTACGGTGTCAGGAGTTGGACCAAAGCTTGGTATGGCCATTCTGTCCGGCATGAGGGTTGACGATTTATGTCGTGCAATTTCAGGAAAACAGATCAAGCTCCTAACCGCACTTCAGGGGGTTGGCAAGAAAACTGCCGAACGGATCTGTGTCGATCTGAAAGATAAAGTCGGACATCTCTTTATCGATGACGGTTTTGAAGCTCAGGAGGGTGAAGTGGCCACTGCTTCGGCGACCTCATCCACGGTGATGGATGCGCTCTCAGCACTGACCAATCTGGGATATAGTGATCCTGTCAGCAGGCAGGCACTGAGCAACGTGAAAAAAAGACTAGGAGATCAGGCTTTTTTTGAGCTGACGGTTGAAGAACTGCTTAGAGAATGCCTGAGAGCACTTGCATGAATATTGAAGAAGATCTGTTTGGTGACGAGCGATTCGTAGATCCCGCTCCAATTGGCAGGGATCATGCCAATGACAATGCCCTGCGGCCCAAGCGTCTCTCAGAGTATATTGGTCAGGAGCAGGTCCGCAAAAACCTCGATGTGTTTATTAGAGCTGCGCTGAAGCGCAATGAGCCTCTCGATCACGTGCTTTTTCACGGCTTTCCCGGTCTCGGTAAAACAACACTTTCCTATATTATTGCCAATGAGATGGGCTCGGGGATCAAAGTCACATCCGGCCCGGTGATCGAGCGTCAGGGTGACCTTGCCGCAATCCTGACCAGCCTGCAGGAAGGTGATGTGCTCTTCATCGACGAAATCCATCGCCTCAATCATGCCGTTGAGGAGATACTGTATCCGGCGATGGAGGATTTTCAGCTGGATTTGATCATTGGTCAAGGCCCCGGGGCACGCTCGGTAAAGATGGATCTCCCCCGTTTTACCCTGGTAGGTGCGACAACCAGGACTGGTTTGCTGACACCGCCTCTTCGTGATCGATTTGGCGTAATACTGAGGCTTGATTTTTATTCACCTGATGAACTGGTTGATATTGTCCAGCGATCATCACAGATCCTCGGGCTGACTCTTGATGAGTCAGGGGCGTTGGAACTCGGTAGAAGGTCTCGTGGAACTCCTCGAATTGCCAATCGATTGTTGAGAAGAGTGAGGGATTTTGCAGAGGTTGGAAACCATCGTATTGTAACAAAAAAAGTAGCCGATGAAGCGTTGACCCTACTCGAAGTCGACCGGTTTGGACTGGATGAGATGGACCGAAGGATCATGCTGACGATTATAGATAAATTCCAGGGTGGCCCAATCGGGCTTGAAACACTTGCGACCGTGGTCTGTGAGGAAAAAACAACCCTTGAGGACGTTTATGAGCCATACCTGATCCAGTCAGGTTTTCTTACCCGAACTCCCCGGGGGCGGGTTGCAACCGCCAATGCTTTCAAACATTTCGGCAGGGAGATGAAAACTCACACCAAAGTACAACCCTCTCTCTTTAATGATCAGGATAGTTAGAGCGGCCATTCCAACCGGCTGATCACGCCGGTCTTTTCCTGACACAATACTTCTGTTGAAAAAATAGGTTTTTTTCGTATTTTCATCCCTGTTTAAGGGTTTGTATCTAACATTTTGATATTATTAACTTAGTATTTATCATCCCTTTTGTATCCACATTGCACCACCCGCTATTTTACATCTCTTGCTAAAATTTTTTTAGAAAATAAATAATATTAATAAATATCAAATATTTAGGTTGTTATTGTGGGCCTTGGTTGTCGCTGGTAATTAGGTGGTTTCTATCTATTGCTACTGAATATTGTGGTGCCTGACTTTTTGATGCGCTAGATATTGTATGTGACTCATATGTAGAACATCGCGCTATTTGATTGAATTATCGTGTCTTTTTCCTTGACTTTGGGTTTCGTCTTAGTATAAAACGAACTGAAGTGGATAAAAGTGGATACTAAGCGGTTGAATAGTGGATAAGTTCTGAGATGGCAAAAGATGAAACCATAAAAAGTCGCTTTCGTGGAAGATCTGAGCATGCGCTTGATCCGAAGGGAAGGATGAACTTTCCGAGTAGATTCAAAGATGTTTTGAAGCTCTATGGTTCAGATACCCTGATGATCACATCATGGGGTGAACACCTTCGTGTTTTTCCAGCCTCAGAATGGCAGCTGTTTGAGGATAAGCTCCTTTCCAGGGGGCGTGAAGAACCCAATCTTTCAAGCTTTATTCGACATGTTGTTTCAGGAGTGTCCGAATGTTCACTGGATAAACAAGGAAGATTATTGATCCCGCATTCTCTCAGGTCAGAAGTCGGTATTGCGAAAGATGTCGTTCTGAATGGAATGCTCGAATTTGTCGAAATATGGGATCTGGATGCCTGGATGGTCGAGTTCCGTAAAACGCGAGCGAACCTTGATCAATACGGTGAGAGTCTTGCAAAACTCGGAATTTTTTGATGGAAGCAACAGCATATTCCGAAATGCACCAGTCAGTGCTGCTCGAAGAAACCGTCCAGATGCTCCGGGTGCAGCCGGGCAAGCTCTATGTAGATGGTACCTTCGGCCTCGGGGGACATACGAGTCGAATACTCAAAGATTCAGCACCCGATGGGCGGGTCATTGCCTTTGAGTGGGACGAACGAGCCATCGAACTTGGCAGCACACGGATAGCTGAAGAACGAGAGAGAGTAACAATTATTCGTAAGAACTTTGCTGAGTTGGATGCAGGTTTGGCAGAAGCGGGAATAGAAGTGGTGGATGGAATAATGGCGGATATCGGGATGTCTTCACTGCAAATTGATCATGGTCAGCGAGGGTTCAGCTTTAAAAAAGATGAACCACTTGATATGCGGATGGATCAACGCAGAGCTCTCACTGCCGCGACACTTGTTGATTCTGCTTCTGCTGATGAACTGGCAGATATTTTTTATTGCTATGGTGATGAGCGGCAATCCCGGCGCATTGCCAATTGCATTGTCGAAGAGCGAAGAAGAAAAAGAATAGAAACCACTGCACAATTGGCAGATATCGTCGCTCAAGCGATCCCGAAGCGATTCCATCCGCCGAAAATACATGTGGCGACCAAGGTCTTTCAGGCGTTGAGAATTGCAGTAAACGATGAACTGGCAAATCTTGCTTCCCTGCTTGATAAAGCCGCCGACTATTTGGTGGCAGGAGGGCGGCTGTGTATCATTTCGTTTCATTCAATTGAAGATCGAATGGTCAAGCGCAAACTGGCTGCAAGTGCGATGCTAAAACCGATTACGAAAAAGCCAATTATGCCGGAGCAGTCAGAAATTATAAGAAATCCACGTGCTCGCAGTGCGCGTTTACGCGTTGCTGAGCGATTAGCATAACAGGGGGAAATATGAACTATCAAAACCATTATCAAAACTCGATTGAATTCGGTTCTCAGGCAGCAACCGGGGTTAAGATCAGACAAACGCTTACTCGCCGGCGAATAACTGAATTGCCTGGCGGGGTATCCCTGTGGGTTGCTGCGGTAAAAGTTTCGTGCTTGATTCTTTGTTCGGTATTAATTTGTTCCATGTGGATCAGTTCACAGATTGGCCAGGCTCACCTGGAAATCCAGAAAGTAGAAGCACAGCATCATGCGCTCAGAGCTGAATCAAAAGAATTGAGAAAAACAAAAGCGCACCATTATTCCAAGGATCAAGTGAGGCGGCAGGCAGGTGAACAATTGGCCCTCTATGTTCCTGGAGATGACCAGGTACATATGATCAGGTAACCCGGGAGTATGGCTCCGAGGTCCCGTCTACGTACCAGGGAAGGCAAGAGGCGGTGGCTTGTTGTTGTTCCGGTGATCCTGGCTTGCACCGGAGGTCTTGTGTTTTTGATTACCAGTGGATATCTCGAAGTCCCCGATTCCTTACGGCGCACTCTTTCATTTTCCACGCGCCTAGACCAGGACCTCCCACGGGGAATTATCTACGATAGAAGTTACAAGGAACTTGCCGTCTCATATGAACGGGTTTCGGTATATGTCAATGTCCGGGAAATCGAGGGAATCGGGGCGATCGTTACGCCTCTTACCTCGATCCTCGAAGAATCGGAAGAAGATTTAAGAAAGCGGCTTGAGGGAGATACTCTGCGATTATGGTTGGCAAGAGATATTACCCAGGAGCAGGAAGATGCAATTAAGGCGCTTGATCTGAAAGGTGTATTCCTCCATCGCGAGCATGTGAGATATTATCCAAATCAGGAGATAGGTGCGCATCTTGTTGGTTTCGTAGAGGAAGACACTGGACTTTCAGGGGTTGAATATTACCTGAACAGCCTTCAGACCACCTATCGGATAGGTGAGCAGCAGGCCCAAAAACTCACCAAACTTGAGGAGAGCCAGCCGGGAACAGATGGCCAGCATCTCATCCTGACGCTGGATCTGAGGATACAGAGACTCCTTGAGGACTATCTCAGCTCACTTGAGCTGGATGCAGAAAATCGCCGCTATGGGGTGATGGTAATGGAAGCATCATCGGGGGCGATAATCGGTTATGCGCAAAAGCCGTCGTTTGACCCGAATCGCTTTCAGATTTTCCCCCAGAATAATTTTGTCGATCTTTTTAACCAGCCGATGGCGTTGCCTGATGAATTAAAAATCTATTTCCGGGATCTTTCTTTGCTGGAAAGTCAATATTCAGAAGAAACAGCTAACCTCCCTTGGTCAATCACCGCCGAGGATCGTCAACTCGGGGTTCAACTACAACTCTGGGAAAAGCTTGGTACCGGCAAAGGACAGCGCTACGATTTTGTCAGTGAGCCGCCAGAGCTTTCTAACCGGGTGGCCAAGGATCAAACCGGTACAATGCATCGAGATTTTGAGACCGTACCGGTTCTGCTCACACCATTGCAGATTGTCACGGCTGTTGCCCGGAGCTTTTATGATGGAAGCACTATTACCCCGCATGTTGCAGACCGTTATGTGCTTAGGAAAAATCAGTCAGAATTTTTGCTGGAAGACCTAGAGCAGGAAATGAGTGGCAACAACCTGCAGCCTGGTGTTTCGGCAGAAGTTGCAAAGTTATTGAGTGCCCAGGGCAAAAAAGGCTCGGGGCCGCTGGATACACTCACTGTGGGAGGGGAAAGTATTTCTTATACCTCCGTAAATAAAAAGAAAATTTTTACGAACCATCGGATGAAACTTGGTCTGCATCCGGCCCAGAATCCGGAATTGATTTTCTTTGGCCTGGTCAGTGAAAACGGCTATCGTGTTCTACAGCGTAACTTATCTCGTTTTGAACAAACATTTGAGGATATCTATGCGCCTGTTGTAGCCCGCCAGAATGTCATTAAACACCTCATGAGTATGATGGAACCGCGTGAGCTTAAAACGCGCAATTTACGGGGGGGAGGCGGTCCAGGCGGTGAGCCTCAAGTTATTCCTACTGGCGGCACCAAGCGTAAACCGCTGTTTATTACCAAGATGCCCGATTTAACCGGCTTGAGTTTACGAAAAAGCTTGCGCATATTACAAGGAACCGGCGTAACCGTCACGGTCAAAGGAAGTGGCCGAGTGGTGAGACAGGAACCCGAGCCAGGGACGGTACTGGTATCGGGTGCCACCGTAATCATAGAGCTTCAACCCGACCGTGTCGAATTGAAAGCTGAGAAATGATCAGAATAGGTTGAGCAGATCAATGGATTCGCAAGACGACATGCACAATACAGCATCAAATCACTCCCAAGCGATTGGGGAAACCTTCGCCGGGATCGATTTCAACGTGGTCAAAGGAAGCTTTCGGGATGATCTGGTAATTACATCGATTACAGCTGATTCCAGAAAGGTCACTGCTGGGAGTATTTTTGTCGCGGTACGGGGTTTGAAATCCGATGGTCATCGCTTTATTGAGCAGGCGGTGAAGGCCGGGGCGGTGGTAGTGGTTGCTGAGCAGGGGAATTTTTCTGCAGATAAGTCTCTGACTGGTCAGGCAGTAGTGGTTACGGTGGAAGACACTGAGCTGATCCTGGCCTACCTCGCGGCCAATTATTATCAGCATCCGGCAAAACAATTATTTATTTCCGGAGTGACCGGAACGAATGGCAAGACCACGGTTACCTATCTAATCGAGCGGGTGCTTAAAGAACTTGAGATTCCAGTCGGAGTCATTGGTACGATTGAATACCGTTTTCCCGACCCGGCCGGTGAGTTAATTATTATACCGGCCCCATTTACTACCCCCGATCCGATATTGCTTCATGCCGTATTGAGACGTATGGTCGATAATGGGGTCAGCCACGTAATTATGGAAGTATCTTCCCATGCCCTTGAGCAGAAGCGACTTGGTCCAATTACTTTCTCCCAGGCATTATTCACCAATTTTAGCCAGGATCACCTTGATTACCACCACTCAATGGAGGATTATTTTGAGGCCAAATGCCTCTTGTTTCGAGAACATTCCAATGGAAGCACCCAGGCAATAATTTACGATCCGGATCACCATGACAGAGAAAAATCGCTCTGGGCGCAACGTCTAGTAACACTCTGCAAATCGCTGCAACTCCCTGTGGTCACTTGTGGGGACTCCGCCCAGAGCCAGGTACGGTTGAATCGATGCACTGGAGACCGACATGGCATCTACCTGGAGTTTCTCGATTCTTCTTTAACTCATCGAATTCTCAGTTCGCCACTAGTGGGAAGATTCAATGTGGAAAACCTGTTACTTGCTTATACGGCGCTGGAACAGATGAGATTTGATTCAGACCGTGTGTGCAGCATCCTCAGTACTGCACCAGGGGCTCCCGGAAGATTAGACCCGGTAAGTTTTCACCAGCTCTCTGATAACCTTCCTTCAACCTATGTGGACTATGCCCATACCCCTGATGCCCTCGAAAAGGTTTTGCAGACGCTTAAAAAACTCCCCCATCGAACACTCTTCTGTGTTTTTGGTTGCGGGGGCGATCGGGACCGTTCCAAACGACCACTCATGGCCGAGATCGCTGTTTCCTATAGTGATGTGGTGATTGTTACCGATGACAACCCGAGAACGGAAGATCCTGACAAGATCAGACAGGATATCATTGAAGGAGTTGAAACCGAAAGGATGGCATTACAACCGCGTACCTGGCTTTTTGAAAGAGCAGGTGAAGCCAAAGGGGTCGTTGAAATCGGTGATCGAGCCCGGGCGATTGAAGATGCGGTTCGGGCAGCTACCTCAGATGACATCGTACTAATTGCTGGCAAGGGGCATGAACAGTATCAGATTATCGGTCAGGAAAAGAGTTTTTTTGATGACCGATTGGCTGCCTGCCAGGCATCAATTGGCTGGGACGAGCAGACAATAAGTAATGCGCTCAAGCTGGATTACCATGCCAAACCCGGAGCCACAACCTTCACTGAAATTTCAACAGATACCAGAGAAATTAAGCAATCAGCTGTCTTTGTCGCCTTGAAAGGGGATAATTTTAATGGGCATGATTTTATCAACTTGGCACTCGACAAAGGTGCAGCCTGTTTGATTGTTTCAGAACGCCCCCGGGAAGATGTTCGGGGTACCCCGGTACTATCAGTACCTGATACCCTGAGAGCACTTGGCGATCTTGCCCGGTGGCGGCGATCTGCACTTAGGCAGATGACCAATCCGGTCGTGGTTGGTATCACCGGCAGTTGCGGGAAAACAACGGTGAAGGAAATGACGGCCTCTATTATGGAGCAACAGTGGCCAGAGCGGATAGACCGCCCGGTGCATCGAGTGCTGAAAACCCAGGGAAATTTTAACAACCTTATCGGACTTCCTTTGACTCTGTTGCCAGCGAGTGTCACCCAGCGCGGAGTGATCCTTGAGATGGGAATGAATCAGTTTGGCGAAATAGAACGCTTAACAGAAATCGGTGACCCGGATATTGCCTGCATAACCAATATCGCCAGTGCCCACCTTGAAGGACTGGGCAATATTGAAGGAGTCGCACGAGCGAAAGGTGAATTGTTCCAGGGAACCGGAGATCGGGCAATTCATGTGGTAAACCTTGATGATTCGTGGGTGGTTAAGCAAGCCAAATCATACACTAACCAAACAATCAGGTTCGGGATATCTGATCAGGCCTTGGCAGCAAAACCGGATGTCTGGGCAACAGAGACGAGTCTTGACAGCAATGGTATGGTTCGTTTCAGGTTGCATGTCGGCGGGCAAAATCAGTTTGTCCGGCTGAATTCTCCCGGAATGCATAATTGCATTAACGGTTGTGCGGCAGCGGCCATAGGAGTGGCGGCAGGGATTGACATCGAAACGATTGTTGAAGGATTGCAACAATTCCAGCCGGCCCCGAATAGAATGGCGCAATTAATGACTCCTGCCGGGTTGAACCTGCTCAATGATACATATAACGCGAATCCGGTTTCAATGAGTTCTGCAATTAGCACCCTGGCCGGGCTTTCAGCGAGAAAACGTGTTGCTATACTTGGTGACATGCTTGAACTGGGTGAAACGAGCAATAAATTACACCATGAACTTGGCCAGATTGCCGCAGCGGCCGGGCTCGATCTGATCGCCGTTACTGGCAATTTCTCCGAGCATATCAGGCGGGGAGCACTTGATGCGGGAATGAACGAACATCAAGTTATTTCATTCAACGAAAAGCAGAGAGTTGTTGACTGGGTGAAAGAGCTGGTGCATAGTGGTCAACTGCAAAGCAATGACTGGATTCTGCTCAAGGCTTCACGTGGTCTGGCACTTGATACGGTGGTTGAAGATCTGATGCAGGATTGCTAAAATATCACTAAGGAAAACAGGTAATTATGCTCTACCATCTGCTCTACCCATTACATACCAGTTTTATCGGTTTTAATGTCTTTCGATATATTACTTTCCGTTCTATCAGTGGCGCAATAACCGCATTCCTGATCATGCTCATTTTTGGTCCAATGTTCATCAGGATGATGAAACGGTTGCAAATTGGGCAGGTTGTCCGTGACGACGGTCCAGCAAGCCATATCAAGAAGCAGGGAGTGCCCACTATGGGTGGGTTACTGATATTGACGGCAGTGATTGTTTCGACATTTCTCTGGGCCCGGCTGGATAACGGGCTGGTCTGGCTCTCTCTCTTTGTTATCTGTTTTTTTGGCCTGATCGGTGGGATTGATGATTTTCGTAAAATTAATACCGGACACAGTGATGGTCTAAGCGCCCGGGCTAAGCTGGTACTTCAGTTTATTGGTGCCGGTGCAGTCTCCTTGTTTATTTTGCTCTATCCCGGTTTTGACGGTCAGCTGAGTATTCCGTTTTTAAAAAACATCACTCCGGATCTCGGCTGGTTTTACCTCCTGTTTGCTATGCTGGTCATTGTCGGTGCATCTAATGCGGTGAACCTGACAGACGGCCTCGATGGTTTAGCGACCGGACCAACCATTGTCTCTGCGGCCGTTTATCTTGTGTTCTCCTACCTGGCAGGACATGTCGTCCTGGCGGAATACCTACAAATACCCTACGTGGCCGGCAGCGGAGAGCTTGCGGTTTTTTGCGGGGCGATCATTGGCGCCTGCCTCGGCTTTCTCTGGTTTAATGCCTACCCGGCACAGATGTTCATGGGTGATGTCGGTTCATTGTCATTGGGTGGGGCATTGGGCACGGTGGCGATTATTATCAAGCAGGAGATACTGCTGGCCATCGTTGGTGGTATTTTTGTGATGGAAGCGATTTCTGTGATTATGCAGGTCGGCTATTTTAAAATGACCAAGGGTAAAAGAATTTTTCTGATGGCACCATTTCATCATCATTTTGAAAAAAAAGGGTGGCATGAAACCAAGGTCGTAATCCGTTTCTGGATTGTTTCAATCATTCTTGGATTTCTCGCGCTGGCCACCTTAAAACTGCGCTAATGTCGGAAAAAATCATACTGAAAGAAGGAATGCGTGCAGGGGTGCTCGGTTTTGCCAGAGCGGGTCAAGCCGTTTGTCGATATCTGGCATCCCGGAATATTTCGGTTCTGGTTTCAGACCAGCGAACAAAACAGGAACTGTCTAGCCAGTATCAGCAGGTCCTCGCTGAGACTCGTGCGTATTATCAGGGTGGTGAACAGTCTGCTGAATTTTTCAAAGGATGCAATTTCGTTGTGATTAGTCCGGGGGTCGATCCCGGGCAGCAACTTGTCAGGGATATCAAAGCACTCTCAATCCCAGTCTATGGTGAGTTGGTACTTGCCGCCGGTCAATTTGAAGTCCCGGTGATCGCCGTTACCGGTACCAATGGCAAAACGACGGTAACAGAGCTCATTGGTGCACTATTGAAAGCAGGTGAGCAATCAGTTTTTGTTGGTGGCAATATTGGCAGGCCACTTTTTGAGTTTTTTCTAGACAGAGCGGATTATAAGGCAGTGGTCTTAGAAATTTCCAGCTACCAGCTTGAGAACTGTGGAACCTTTATGGCTGATATTGCCGTGCTGCTAAACATCACCGCGGACCATCTCGATCGACACGGGACCATGGAACAGTATGCCCGGGAGAAAATGAAAATATTTGGTAACGAAGAGCAGCAGGGCCAGGCAGTCATCAATGGAGATGATCGCCTGACAGATCTATACCTGAACCTGGCTGATCGGACACAGTTCAGTCGATTCGGTTCTGCTCCAGACGCTCAAGCCGTGATTGGTGAAGAAAGTGTAGTGATAAAGGAGCGCAATGGTGAACAGATATATGATTTGAGTGATTGTGACCTTGGCTCGGTGACCGGTCGTCAGAACAGTGCTGCAGCATTGCTGGCAGTAAAGCCGTTTGGTTTGAACGCGGATGCGCTCAGGCAGGCGCTTCGATCCTTTAAAACCGGGCCGCATCGCCTTGAACTGGTGGATACGATCAAAGGTGTCAAATATATTAATGATTCCAAGGCGACAAATACCGGTGCGGTTAAAAGTGGTTTGGCTCAGTTTGACAGTGGAGTGATTTTGATTGCCGGTGGCTCCGATAAAGGTGATGATTTCCGACTGTTGCGTGACTCGGTGGGGCGCTGTGTGAAACAGCTATTACTCATTGGCAGTTCGGCGGAGCGTCTTGTTGAGGCTCTTGCTGATATTGTTACGGTCAGCCGGGCGAACTCACTTGAAGATGCGGTCCGTCAGGCAGCTTCGCTGGCTGATGAGGACGATGTGGTGTTGCTCTCTCCGGCCTGTGCGAGTTTTGATATGTTTGATAGTTATATTCACCGAGGCGAGGTTTTCAGATCAATCGTTCACCAGCTCGCTAATGCTGAACATGTCACATGAGGTGAAATGAGTAAAGCGGCTGAATCAGAGAGTGGTTTCAGGTTGCTAGTGACCGGTGGTGGCACCGGAGGACACCTTTTCCCTGCGGTTGCTGCAGCCCAGCAGTTGAGAGTGCGGGAGCCGACGGCGAAGATCCTTTTCATCGGTACGCGCCGAAAACTCGACCGCAACCAGCTCGAACGATATGGCTTTCGGGTCGAAACGATTCATTCAATGGGCCTGAAAGGCAAGAAGCTCAAAGCATTGGTCAGTGCATTATTGATTCTACCGGTGAGTCTTGTCCAGGCGCTTATTCAAATCATCAGGTTCAGGCCTCACCTGGTCCTTGGCGTGGGCGGCTATGTAACCGGTCCGGTTGTTGCCGCTGCCTGGCTGCTGAGGATTCCAACGGTTATTCATGAGCAGAATTCTGTGCCGGGAATGGCCAATCGAAAGCTTGCGAAATTAGTCGACAAAATTTGCATCTCAATGGAGTGCAGCAAGCGTTTTTTCCCAATTGACAAAACGGTGTTTACCGGGAATCCGGTCAGATCGCAGATAATCGAGCTCAGGGATCAAAATCCGCTAGATCAGCAAACTCCAACAATACTGGTTCTCGGGGGCAGCCAGGGTGCACATTCGGTTAACAAGGTCGTGGTAAATGCCATCAAGCATGATCTGGATCGTTTCAAAGCCATCAAAATCATTCATCAAACTGGCAAAGCAGATGAATCATGGGTGGCCGAAGCCTATCGGGAAATGGGTATTAAGGCAGAGGTATCCGCATTTTTCAACCAGATGGAGTCAATATACGGATCAGCGAGCCTGGTAATCAGCAGGGCCGGGGCAACAACGCTTGCAGAACTTGCGGTCGTGGGCATACCGGCTATATTGATTCCCTATCCATATGCCGCTGACAATCACCAGGAAATCAATTCACTGGAAATCGTTGATAAAGGTGGTGGGGTCATGATACCTGAACGAGAGCTCGAAGAAGAAGCGCTCTCAAAGATGCTGCAAAGACTGCTCGATTCACCTGATGAGCGTGAGAAGATGTCTGCGGCAATCAAATTGTTTGGTATTGTTGAAGCTGCCGATCGAATTATAGACGAGTGTTTGAAAGCAGGGAGAAAATAGCAGGTATGTATAGAAAAACCAAACATATACACTTTGTGGGTATCGGTGGAATCGGGATGAGTGGTATTGCTGAGCTGCTCAATAATCTCGGCTATCGAGTCTCCGGATCAGACCTGAATCAATCGAAGATCACCGAAAACCTGTCGCGGATTGGCTGTACAATCTATATCGGTCATAAGGGAGAGTGGATCAGTGGTGCCGATGTTGTGGTAACCTCCTCAGCCATCGATACCTCAAATCCTGAAGTACTCGCTGCGCAGGAGATGGGTATCCCGGTAATCATGAGGGCTGAAATGCTGGCCGAGCTGATGCGGTTGAAAAAATTCGGAATCGCGATTGCAGGCAGCCATGGCAAGACCACCACCTCCTCCATGGTCAGTTGGATGATGGCCAAAGCCGACCTTGATCCGACCATTGTGGTTGGCGGCAAGGTGGACAGTCTCGGGGGGAATGCGAAACTGGGAGCGGGTGAGTTCCTTGTTGCTGAAGCTGATGAGAGTGATGGCTCCTTTTTGAAATTATCTCCAGTGCTTGAGGTTGTTACCAATATAGATCTGGAACACCTCGATTATTATCATGATATTAATCACATCAAGTCATCATTCTTACAGTTTATCGATAAGATACCCTTTTACGGAGCTGCGATAATCTGCCTGGATGACAAGCATATTGCAGAAATTCTACCGGAAATCAAAAAGCGAATCATCACTTACGGGTTAACCAGACAGTCTGATCTGTATGCGGAGAATATCAGTTATCAGCGCGGCCGGGTGTCTTTTACCGCAACGCAGCGTGAACAGGAACTCGGCGAAATTGATCTCTCGACGCCTGGTGAACACAATGTCTATAACGCACTTGCCACCATTTGTGTTGGCTTGGAGTTGGAAATACCGTTCTCGGTGATCGCTGATTCATTAGCGACCTTTGGCGGGGTTCAACGGAGAATGGAGCATAAAGGAGAGGTCAACGGAATTACCGTTGTTGATGATTACGGTCACCACCCAACCGAGATTCGAGCGACGC
The DNA here is from genome assembly GCA_004796425.1 of Desulfobulbaceae bacterium. GTDB lineage: Bacteria > Desulfobacterota > Desulfobulbia > Desulfobulbales > Desulfocapsaceae > MADRE3. Next base: position 31,850 of record QZLB01000012.1, read on the forward strand.
TGGCGGCTCTCAAACAGGCGTGGCCCGAAAAAAGACTGGTTGTCATGTTTCAGCCGCATCGCTACAGCCGCACAAAAGGCCTTTTCGAAGAATTTAAAACCTGCTTCCACCAAGCGGATATGTTAGTGATGACAGATATTTATGCTGCTAGTGAAAAACCAATTGAGGGTGTCTCAAGCCAGGCTCTGCTGGAACAGATTCGTCAGCATGGCCAGCGCCACACACTTTTTATCGGTGATGTGGATCAGTTGGCAACACAAATGTGTGATGAAGTTAAGTCGGGCGATCTGGTGCTCAGCCTTGGGGCCGGAAATATTGTTCGGGCCGGTGAGGAGTTGGTCCAGTTGCTGGAGAAACGGAGGGACTGAGCATGGCGATTAGCAGCCAGGCACAAGAAGAACTCAAGCACCTGCTGAGTGCTCCGGTAATCTGGGATGCCCCGCTTGAGGCGTGGACCACCTTTCGCATCGGTGGCCCGGCTGAGGCCTTGGTTACGGTTGAAAACGAAGATGAGCTGATCGAACTGCTGAAGTTCTGCAAAAGATATGAAGTGGACTGGTTGGTAATAGGGAAGGGATCGAATATCCTGGTATCCGATGACGGGTACCCGGGCATCGTGATTACCCTGGGATCAGGATTCAAATTTGTTTCATCCCAGCCAGGCGAGCAGGATGGTGAAGTTCTGGTTGATGCAGGTGCGGCGCATGGTTTATCAACCCTGGCCGATTATTGTGGTGCCGAGGGGTTCACCGGGATGGAGTTTTGTGCAGGAATACCGGCAAGTGTGGGCGGTGCTGCAGTCATGAATGCCGGTGCCCATGGAGGTGAGATTTCGGGAATAGTACACCGGGCGACGATTGTTTCAGCAGAGGGGAGAGAGGTATTGAGCAGCGATATGCTCCGGTTTCACTATCGAAGGTGGCTCGACATGGAGGAATGGCGAAAAACCTCTCTAGTAACAGCCCTGCAGTTCAAACTAAAAACTGGTAATTCCGTGAATATCCTTGCGGAAATGAAATTGCTAAGAAAACAACGCTGGGACCGGCAGCCGGTCGGAATGCCTAACGCAGGATGCTGCTTTAAAAATCCCGAGGTAGGGAGTGCCGGTCAGCTGATAGACCAGGCGGGTCTGAAAGGATTGCGAATCGGAGATGCAGAGGTCTCAGAAAAGCACGCCAATTTCATTGTAAACAGGGGGAGAGCTACCGCTTCTGATGTACGTAAATTGATGCAGCAGGTGCAGGCATGTGTGGCTGAAAAATATGGGGTTAATCTGGAACCTGAAGTCCGAATATTATGAGTTTTTTAAGTAAAATTAAAAAATTAATAGGGAAAATCCTGGGCAATAAACGGGTCGGTGGGATCGACTCCGGACGGGATATTTTCTTAAAAATCGACAATAAGGATTACCGGAAAAAACAAAATTTACTCCGTAAACTCAACAGCTATCGGGAGAAGAGAAAAAGCTCATCGTATAAACCCTATCAAGCGCAGAAGATCAGAATCAAACCGCTGAGGATGCTGTTGCTCCTGGTCTGTCTTGTAATGACCATACTGCTCTTTAAACAAAACGATGGCCCCCAAATGATACGCCATGCCCTGGAGTCGGTAGCGTATTTTAAAATAACCCGAATTGAAGTAACAGGGGTGAGACACTCCACTGCAGAAACGATACGAGCTGCATCGGGGATACAGATGAGTGACAGTATCTTTTCCATCAGCGATTCCCGGATTGTTGATTCGATAAAAGCTGCAGACAAGTGGGTAAAA
>QZLB01000151.1 GCA_004796425.1 Desulfobulbaceae bacterium
CGGTACGGAGTTGGCTGACAGCCTCGCGGACCGGAATATGGCTGGTTCCAATCTCTTTAGCCATGGCCACCAGTGAAAATCGAGATCCGGGCTTCAAACTGCCGTCAATTAATCGCGAGCGGATATGACGGTAGGCACGTTGTTTAAGAGTGACGCTCATGGTGTTTCGTACACAAGTGATGCAGCGGAGGAATTGATGAGGTGACTCAAATCAGATTGTTTTAACCAGTCGTATATCCTGTATATCTATCCGGTCCGTTCGCGTCAATCACCTTCTTCAAAGAAAAAAGACGATCGGACCGTGCATGTGCAATTCAGACCTGGCAATGGGGGTCGTACCTAAATTTAAACTTTAGCAACGTCTTCACGTGACGCACCGAGGCAATTCTCGATCTCGCGGACAATGCGACGTAGGTTGCGGTCGGTCGCCAGTGCTTCCGCCAGCTTCTGTTGCTGTCGGCCCACCGCGGCGCCGCTGCGCACCCCCAGCGCACCCGCCGCTTCACGCTGCGTCAGTCCGGCATGCTTGCAGAGCATCCGGGCCGCCACCGCGCGCAGCACCGAGTTCCGCCGTCGCTCCCGGAACGCGCCGACCTCCACGCCCATCGCGTCGGCCGCAATGGACAGTACCTCATCCGGGTCGCGCCGCTCAAGGACGTGCCGCAGGCTCATATCCTCCTGCTTCCTGCAGCGACCAATCTGCTCGATCATCCGCGCCCGCACGTCATCGACAAAATCCGCATCCCCTATCGCCAGGGACGGTCCCTTCAGGACCGTTAGCAGTTCCTCGTCCTCTTCGGCCAGGCTGTTCTCGACAAACGCACGGTACTGTCGCTGCTGCTCTTTCTGCACACGGCTGCACTGCTCCAGCACCGGTCCCGGTTCCAACCAGTCAGGGACCTTGGTTCTGCCGGTATAGGCCCGATAGCTGCTCCAGTGGTAGAGATGCAAGTGTCGGAGTTGGTCTGCAAGAGGCAGCTCCTTGATGGTCTTGATGTGGACGGGGTTAAGATGAATATAGCGCGACAGGGAAAGCAGGTAGGCATCACCTTCCACGGGCTTGGCTCCGTATCGGCCCTGGAACAGGTGGCCGTGCCGGCGGTGCCGTGTGTTGTAGAAGGCTGTGTATGCCGTATTGAGGCTGTGCATAAACCGGCCGAGGTTGGCCTGCGGAGTTTCGAGAAGGGCGTGGAAATGCGTTCGCATCTCGCAGTGGGCGTAAAGCCGGATGTTGTAGGTCTCGATCCGGTCGACCAGCCGGTCGATGAACGCCTCGTGGTCGCGCTCATCACGAAAGAGCCAGCCAGAGGGGCTGCGGCCTTCCACCCCGCGGCCGGCCCGCTCCCCCACAATGCGCGCCGTCACATGATAGATCGCCCCCTCGAACTCAACGCGTGGTCGTCTTGCCATGAACGCAAGCTATCAGAACCCGCCATCTCGCGTAAAGTGTTAAATTTAGGAGCGACCCCTATCGCCCCCAGAAATTCTTTCTGCGGAAAGAACTTTACATGATGGCGTATCAGACGCTGAATGCAGACGGTCAGCCCATAGACGTTATTCCCGCTACGCCCGATGCAGACCCGGGGTGGCACGGTAATAAAAGTTTATTTTACAAGATCATCCCACTCTTTCTCTGAACCACGGAAAAACAAATACGTTTGATCCTTCTCTACCTTAACAATAATTTCTTTTCCTTTCGGATATTCTTCACCTGTGTACACGTTATAGAGTACTTCCTCCTCCGGGAAGGTCATTGTGATTTCGCCATCACGAACCGCCTGAATACCTGCGAAGGATCGGTTCATAAAACACCCATTTTCTTCTGAAATAAATTCATGAACCCCTGCCAGTTTGAAGGCATAGCGGAGAAGTGATGGCGAGAGAACCGATGACGCACTGTAAATGGACGTCCAATTTTCAAACTTCTTGAGTGCAATCGCAACATCCTGATTGTCTTTATAATACCCTATCACTTTGGCGTCGGAATCTTCAATCGTAAAAGAGGGTGCAATTTTCCAGTGTGATGCCTTTTCCCAGAAAAGTGGGGTTTTCCCCGGACGAGTTACAAATCCAAATGGGTATAGCGGTGAGGGTGGCATTTCCTTCTTGAACCAGTCTGCGGGTTCCATCTCCCATATCCGCTGCGTCATGGATACGTTGAGGTTGATACCGGTAAGTTTGTTCATGTTCTCAATACTTCGTTTTTTCCCGTCAAAGAATCCATCCGCCCAGGAAAAGATGGCTACGTTCCCTTTATCGCAAACAGTTTTTTTGATGAGCGCCAATTTTTCTGGAGTGATATTGAAGGTGTTATTAAAAATGTACACCTTGTAGGGTTTCGCTTTGTCCAGTTGATCCAGAAAAATTACATCCACGGGAGCTCCAGCACGCTGCCAGGTCCATTTGGGATAATCAAGCAGTGGAACTGTGGTTGCAGGTGAATCATAATTCGGGTCAACCCCTACATACCGCTGGTAATCCTCATCCCATACAATAGCAACTTCTGCAACCGAACTGCGGTCTACCTGGAGAGCCTTCTGATATATCTTTTCCTGCCTGTGATATTCTTCAATCAAATATGGCAAGTTATAGGTGAAGTGTCCCATTTCCCATTGATAAGGATAAGTCCCCGAGATCAGAGATGTGATGAAAACCAATCTTTTGCTGTGCAGCATAAAGAATTCATCCTTTGCGCGGGGGGCAGGAAGCAAGTGAGGCATGTCATCCTGAATCATGACCAATTTGTTTTTCAATGCTAACCCTTTAACGGGCAATATCTCAATACCTGTAGTTTCACCACTCAAATCGTCGCGTCCAAAATATGGGTATTGCACATCAAAAAAATCGAAATAAGGGCTGGAAGCTAGTAAATAGATCGGATTCAACTCATGTTCCACCGCCCCAGATTTTTTTGAAAGATTCCACTGATTCCCCATAAAATCTCCGGTTCTCGCTCCAACAATCACCCGTCCGTGCGTGGCTTCTTTAATCCATTTGGCAAAATCGAGGATAATGTTCTGAAAGGCCTCTTCCCGAAACTGTTTGGAGTCGAGAAAATCACAGCGAGTTTCCGGATCCTCTAACAGCAGTGGACCTTCCCAGTTTTTTATCCGATCCTCACTCTCAACCAAGTAGGTCGGTTTTGCTGTAGCAAAGGTAACCGTCTCATTTTTCCAAGCCTTCCGCAAAGCCACCTCTGTTCCATATTTCTTCTTCAAAAAATCCCGGAACCGGGCAATCGCTGCCGGTGTTTCGTCGTTCACTTCATAATTGCAATCCATCGTCTTACCGGCAAAGAACTCATAACCGATCACGGCGTGCCCATAATCACTACTTTGGATATGAGCAAGCATCTGACGAAAGGCTTCTCTGGCATCGTTTTGCCATGCTTCGGAAAGATAATCAGGAATCCCTCCCCGGTGAAGCATACCTCCCGATTCTGGATGCTTGAGCGTCCACCATCGGGCACCATCGGCCACGATGAGGAAGATGATTTTCATCTCTGGATTAATTTTCAGCAATCGACGCGCTTTCTCATCGACCGAGGAGAAATCATAACGATTCGGGCCAATCCAAGTGGAAGGATTCCACCGGATAACAATATTTTCACCCAGACTAATACATGATCGTGCAACAGGGAAACCCGTTTTGCCCATTAAATTTTCATAGTTGCCCACATTTTTGTGGCGGACGTTTTGCTGATCAATCATGGTGACATAACCAAGACCCGTTGTAGGTTTGCCATCAATCAAGATGGTGGGTACGCCGTTGTACATCGCCACTTTTGTATCATGTACTGGCGGAGTTGCCAGAATTTTATCCGCGTCGACCCGATTGTCGATATTGAGTCGGAGCAATTCCATGGAATAGAATTTTAATGTTGAATTGGCGACCGTGCTCTTGAAGTTAATGACTAAATCACACAAATAAAATTTATTAAACTCTTCCGGAACAGAGTATTCGTAGATGATATTTCCAGTATCGGTTTTGACTTTCGTCATGGCAACATTACGTGCTCCACCATAAAGAAGGGGCATGCCAGGATAAAAAAGAAGATTGAACGAGAGTTGGTCGTCATGCTGCTCCGGGGCCAATGAAAGTTCCAGACGAATCACATCGCCCGTATACACTTCGCGATCATCGATAACATAAGAACCTTGCCATGACTCCTCAGCGTCTTTTAATGTGATTTTCGCACAATCATCGGTCAGCTCTACTGGAGTTGTTATTCCAGAACCAGGAACAAAAGCAAGCGGAGGAAAAGGAAGCGCATGACGCCGAACATAAGTATAAGCGGCGAAAGCCATATTGGGGTTGAAACGTATTCTCCATGAAGTAAAATATTCTTCTGACTTCTGTCCTTCCGGTGTTGCAAACGCATTTCCAATGGACAGACCAATGGTAATCAATCCAACAGCACAATGAAAAAAGGTGTTACGTGTCATCATCTTCGGTTTCTTCTGTGTTAAATAGGGAATTTTGTTTTTTTACGACCGGGACATTTCTTTAAAGCAACTTGAGAAATTGACGTTTCACTGGCCATCTTTTCGACAGGCTTTTGTGAAACCCTTGTTGAGTTTACTGGATTTACAGGCACGGCATTTTAACGGCATCCTTGGGAAATCCGTAATTTTTTTGGGGTGAACATGCGAAAGAATGCTACCACCAGTCTTTATCTGTATAAGGAAAAGCCGTTGTACTCATGGCTTTTTCCTGAGAAACAGTCTCTACATGCAAATCGAGAAACACAACATTCGAACCGCCCAAATGCCGGGCATAGTTTTGATTAATCACTCCGCCAGCACTGGATAGTCCATAATAAGTACGCGGAAGATTGGCGTTGGCAACCCTGGCCCGCCATTCCGGCTCATATCCGGTGATGATGCATACGGTAGCGTCGGCAATGAGTGGACGTAGTTCTTGGCGATCTGATAATATAAGATTACGCATTGTTAATTTTCCTTTCCTAAAAACCCTTTTATTTCCAAAAATCGGTATCGGTTTCCGGTTTTGTTGTGTTTATGGAATCAACATGCCCATCCATATAAAGC
>QZLB01000147.1 GCA_004796425.1 Desulfobulbaceae bacterium
ACACCCAGGAATTACTATGAAAATTCATGAGTATCAGGCAAAAGAACTATTTCGCACCTACCAAATCCCGGTACCAGACGGGACGCTCTGTCTTACCCCGGATGACGCACAAAAAGCTGCCGAGCAATACGGTACACCAGTGGCAGTAAAAGCGCAGGTTCATGCGGGCGGACGGGGAAAAGGCGGTGGCGTAAGGGTGGCGACCTCGGTTGAGGAAGCACGAGAGGCAGCAGAGGCAATTATTGGCATGTCGCTGGTCACCGAGCAGACCGGAGCGACTGGCCGAACGGTGCACAAGGTACTCGTCGAACAAGGCGTCTCTATAAAAAAAGAGTTGTATCTCTCGCTGATTGTCAACCGCGACGATGCATCGGTCACCATTATGGCCAGCCAGGAAGGCGGTATGGACATTGAAGAAGTCGCTGCCCAAAGTCCCGAACGCATCATTAAGGTCAATATCAACCCCCTACTTGGCATCCAGGGGTACCATGTGCGCCAGGTCTGCTTCGGCCTGGAACTAGAGCCAGCCATTGCCAAGCAGGCCGGTGGACTGCTCAGAAATCTCTATCAGCTTTTTGTGTCTTCTGACTGCTCACTGCTTGAAATTAATCCATTGATCATCACCGGTGACGACACCCTGCTTGCCCTTGATGCAAAAATTGATATAGACTCGAACGGGTTATACCGGCAAAAAGTGATTGCTGAGATGCGTGATCCACTGGAAGAAGACCCGGCTGAGCTTGAAGCTGCCGAGTATGACCTCAACTATATCAAACTGGATGGTACCATCGGCAACATGGTTAATGGAGCCGGCCTGGCAATGGCCACCATGGACATTATCAAACAGGCCGGTGCCGAACCGGCAAATTTTCTGGATGTGGGCGGTGGAGCCAGTGCCGAACGAGTGGAGAAAGGTTTCCGAATCATCCTGAGCGATCCTAATGTCAAAGGAATCCTTATCAATATTTTTGGCGGCATCCTGCGTTGTGATATTCTGGCCCAGGGGGTTGTTCAGGCTGCCCAGGCGGTTGACCTAAAATTACCGGTGGTGGTGCGCATGGAAGGAACCAATGTTGAAGAAGGGAGAAAAATCCTGAAAGATTCGGGCCTCGAACTCATCAATGCCATCGACTTGAGCGATGCTGCACGCAAAGTTGCTGAAATTGCAGGCTAACCAAAAAGATACAATGAGATCCTGGAGACTATTTCTGACGATTTTGCTGGTTCTGTTGAGTGGGCCACACCTGCTCCATGCAGAAAAAATTGTCATTACCGCGCCACAGACGTCCCTGCTGCCCCACTACAACCTTGCGGCTACGGCACTGAATATTGCTCAAGGGAGCAACATCATCAAACTGGATGTGGTAATGACGAAAGATGATCAACTGGTCCTGCTTTCAGCCACTGATCTTGCCCCATTCACCAATATTGCTGAGCTCTATCCAGAGCGCAACCGCGAGGATGGCAGCTATCTGGTGTTCGACTTTGGACTCGAAGAGTTGCAGAGCCTGCAGATCCATCAAGCCGCTGCACCCATTGATCCAGACTTACAAACAAGCCATTATTCATCATTGCGCATATCAAGTCTTGCTGAAGTACTGTCTTTCTTACCTCAGATAGAACAGGCGACAGGAAAAACAATCGGCATCATGATTGAGGCAAAGCAATCGTGGCAACACCAACGTGAACAGAAGGATTTGAGCGCAGCAATAGTGCAGCATCTTGCTGATTTCGACTTCTTCCTGCCCCCCCAGATGGTAATGCTCGCTTCTTATGATCCCGATTTACTCAAAGCCCTTGATAGCGCCCTCCCTGATCTTCAGCGTCAGAAAATCCAGCTGTATCAATTTATCGATTTCAATAACGGCGATGAACACAAGAGTCAAGAAGGGGCGCGATGGATTGGCTATGATTATCAATGGATGTTCACCAAGTTTGGCCTCAGGCTGGTTTCTGATTATGCCGATGGTCTTGGACTGCATCCCGAATTCATCTATGACCACAACAACCAGCCTATTCGTCCAAGCTATTTCGAGAATGCCCGACTCCTGGAATTGAAGCTGCTGGTCTACCCTTTTGATCATCTCCTGACAACAGGCCAACCGGGTCAGAATGAAGCATTGATTAACGATTACCTGTTCACCGCATCACTGGATGGCATTATCACCACAAACCCAAAAGTGTTCGATGACATAATTACAACGAAATTAACAGAGCAGGCGGCAGAACTGGAATCTCCAAAAACACCAATTGAGTTATTCCTGGAGAACGCGAAAAAGGAACAAGCCGAAACCGAAGAGATAATAAAACCTTAATTTTTAACCAGAGAGAGCTCTACCATGTCAATCTACGTAGACAAGAATACACGACTTATTGTTCA
>QZLB01000309.1 GCA_004796425.1 Desulfobulbaceae bacterium
GGTTCGTCTGCCAGAAGTATTTTCGGTTCCTGTACCAGTGCCTTGGCGATTGCCACTCGCTGCTGTTGTCCACCGGAGAGAGTATCCGCGCGTTGCAGGGCGAGCTGATCCATCTCCAGGCGGGCGAGCGCAAGAATTGCCCGGGCTTTTTCTTCTGCAGGGAAATGTTTTATGAGTGTGGGGAGGGTGTTGTGATAACCAAGACGGCCAACCAGTACATTGGTGATGACATTGAGTCGATCGACCAGGTTGAACTGTTGAAAAATCATCGCGCATTGAGTCCGCCAATGCAGAAGCGCCCTGCCTTTCAGCTGGCAGATATCTTTTCCGTCAAAGAGAATCTGGCCCTGGGTGGGCGAAACCAGGCGGTTAATCAAGCGCAGCAGGGTTGATTTGCCGGCACCAGACCTTCCAATGATGCCGATCATTTCTCCTTGGTTAAAAGATAATGAAACGTCGTCAACTGCCGTTGCATTGCCAAATTGTTTGGTGAGATTTTCTATTTTCAACATGGTATGGCGCCTCCAGAAATTTTTTGAGTCTGAATCTAACCAGTCAACTAAGCACCCCTATGTTCGGCAGGGATAAGTTTCCGATTATGAGCTGAATAGCTTCAAATTAGAGGGTGTTAAAAAATTCGATTGAACAGCAGTTGAAACGGGCGTTGATGGTGGGCGGGTGTAAATCCATACACCTCATTATTTAAAGGTGTGCCATGAGGTTTCTTTTGGACCACCAATGTCGATTTTTGTTTAGCCAATATTTGGCTAAGATTATTATTGTCCCTTTTTATGGATCGACATGGTGGTCGTTGAGGATACAAACTTTCATGGTCTGGCTCGAGGTGGCATCACTGTAGCCCTCAATCCTTGTGGGACACTGGTAACGCTTAGATATTATTGGTTAAAATATCTTCATTGCGTGTCAGTCAGCGCTTTATGCACGCTCCTCATAATACCGGAGCTTGTCACATCATTGCGTTTGAATGTATCTACCTCACATTCTTCTTCAGACCCGTTCGAATGGTTCGAAAAAACGAGCAGATTGCCTGGGCCCTGAGTGTTCGAGCTTTATTGGCATAGTATGAAACATTTATCGAACCAGAATCATCTCTTATTATCTGGTGGCCATCGGTATCGCATCGGGTTCGACAATCACGAACCCCATATGTTTCTAATCGGGCTGATTCAAAATTGATATCCCCGGGATGTCGACTACCATGGATAGATGATGAAAATTGGATTTTCATTTCGCTCACCATAATTATTGGAGGACGCATTATTTACATGTAGCATTAAATATAACGGGATAATGGGATAAAATAATTGCGAAATGGGACCAAGATGGTAGTTATGGAGCAATTATTAACAATAAAAATCTATATTAGAGCAATTATGGATAAGTTTGACTTGGAGATACTTGATCAACTGCAAAAGAATGCGCGTATTTCTAACATAGCTCTGGCGGAGACGATTAATCTCTCACCGGCCCCTTGCCTACGTCGAGTGCGGGAACTTGAGAATCAAGGGATCATCAGCAATTACACGACAATCCTTGATCCTGAAAAATTAGGCTGGAATGTCAGTGTGTTCATTGAGATCAGACTCGAGAAGCAGGTGCTTGAGTATATCGAGGTGTTTGAAGATATGGTGCAGCAGTACCCCGAGGTAATGGAGTGCTACCTGATGACCGGGACATCTGATTATTTGCTGCGGGTTGTGGCGGAGGATTTACCCTCCTTGCAAACATTTATCACCGAAAAACTTGCAACGATTCCCAATGTTGCCAACATGCGCTCAAGTATTGCTCTTAAACAGGTGAAATACAAAACAGCTTTACCCGTCAGGAAAAGTGTTCGCTGAGCTTTAGTCTGGTTTTTTTGGGGATGGTTTTAGATTGATAGCCAGGAAAGCTAGTCTTCCTCATTCCTCTTTTTCTTTGTCTTCTTGTGATCTATTGATGGTGCTTCTTTTTGCTCGATGTCAGGATCGTGCGGACTTTTCTTAATAATCAAGCCATTAATGTCAGATTTCTTCTTAAAACCACCTGTTTTCGTCTGTTTGGTGAGATTTAGATGCTCTACTAGATGGCGATAATCGACACCCTGCTGATGCAACTTCACAAAGCAGGTAACGATAACCGCAATGGTATTGGGCACATCTCCTTTCTTCTTGTAGGACTGAAGATTTTTATCGCTGATTTTTATTAGTTTGCAGAATTTGGGTAGAGAAATTTCAGCATCGAGCAGTGATTTTTTAAATTCGATAAAAGTCATAACGTGGGCTTCATCTGGTTAGATCTGACAGTGTTGAGATCGACTATTATAGCAAAAAGCCATATTATATTGCCATTGTCAACATAATGTACTTGACAGAACCTCCTTTTGGTTGGTAAAGGTAGTAATATTATATAACCAATAGTTATATAATTAAATGCACATGTTTGAGACAAACCGTATTACTAACCATCCACAATGGAGGATAACATGGCAAAAAACAAGAAGAAAAAAGTCGAGAAGAAGAAAGGTAAAAAGAAAGATCTGAAAAAAGCGAAGAAGAAAGCGGTAAAAAAAGGCAAAAAGGCCAAAAAGGCTAAAAAAGGTAAGAAGAAGTAACGCTTTCCTGTCTTAAGGGGTTCCAATAGAGATGGGTATTACCAACCCATCTCTATGAGGATTCAATTTTGCCCTGCGCCGAATAACTCTGGTATTTTTTCTTTTTTTCCTGCCACCTGTAATAGTGAATTGAGCCAAGTTCTGCCTTTTCGATCAGCGTTAACACCTCAACGATTTTCTTTTTCTTTGATAATTTGGTCTTTGGTATCTTGTTGTAAAACAGGGCCCACGCGACTGCGGCATCATTCCAGTATACATCTTCATCCGCGGTGACAAACAGGTGTTTTGGTGGTTTGAGGGCGTGGTTTTCTTTACATGCTTTCTGAATCCTTTTTGTCAGCTGTTGATCCTTTGCTTCACATGCCGAAACGGTGAGAATATGTTCACCTTTGTAAATCGACTTTTTAGTAAATACCGGTTCGAGTGCTTGCAACAGTTCATTCCAGCTGACCAGGTCTTTGCCAAAAAACAAGCCATCTTCCTCACCGTGACTTGAGATGTGGATACAGATTGGCAAATCTGGGGAGTCGGAGCCGTCGTGCTCCCGATCGATACTTGAAATATATCGACAGACCATGACGAGTTCTTCTTTTGATTTCGGATGAAAACAACACACCTCATGACCAACCAGCTTGCAAATCTGCTCCAGGCTTTTCCCTTCATTTCTTCCCTGAAGCAAATCAATGGGGTTTGGACATTCGATAATAAAAACACGCATATTTACAGACAATTTAGCTACCTTTTACGGATGAGATTAATGGTATGAAAACCTGAAACGCAATTGACACTCACCCAAGAATAAACCGAACCACCTGGACAGGCAAGCCTCTTAATGCTGTAGGCGTTAAATCTCAAGAGACGGTGGAATGCGCCTATCGCAACGCTCGCATCTTATGAATAAGAGAGAAATTTTACGGTCGTCGGGCCACCCCTCCTAAAGAGAAATTAACCATAAGCAAACAACATCTTGTTGCGTGTTCTGCCACAATGGCCGCTATGCAATCACCATTACGTAGTCTGAACAATATTCGCCCGCTTCTTCGAGGTCGGCTTCCCGGTCAGCTTGTCATTCAATACTCAAACAGATGCAACGCCGACTGCCCGCAATGTGGTATGCGGCGATCCGAGAAGATTGCCCGCTCAACACTTGATAAAGATCACGTAAAAAACCTGATTGATAACGCGGCGGAGAAAGGGATAAAGTCCCTGTCTTTTACGGGGGGAGAGCCGCTTATTTTCCTCGATGATATCGTTGAGCTCACCAACCATGCAAGCGCAGCCGGAATACCTTATGTGAGAACCGGTACCAACGGTTTTATTTTTCGCGATTCGGAATCGTTGGATTTTGAGAATAAAATCTCTCGAATTGCTGAGAAACTGGCGGGAACGAAACTCTACACCTTCTGGATCAGTCTCGATTCTGCTGAACCAGGTGACCATGAGGCGATGCGAGGGCTTGCAGGAGTGGTTCGAGGAATTGAGAAGGCGCTGCCTATTTTCCATACCCACGGTATTTATCCGTCGGTCAATCTAGGCATCAACCGGGCAACCGGGGGAAGGTTGAAGCAACCATTTCTTCGATCTTCCGGTGAAGATGAGTTCCTTGCCGCTTTCAAAGATTCCTTTGCCCGGTTTTATCAACTGGTCCACAATCTCGGTTTTACCATTGTTAATGCCTGTTATCCGATGAGCAGTGCTCCCGCAACAGATGCCGCAGTCTCCACTGATCTGCAAACATCACTCTACGGAGCTGCTTCAAGCGATTCTATTATCACTTTTAGTGAGAAGGAAAAGGCACTGATATTCAGGGCTCTGTACGAGACCATCCCGGAGTACCGCGGAAAACTGAGGATCTTTTCCCCTCGTTGTTCACTCTATAGCTTGATTCGAAAATTTGGTGAGCAACGTACCCCGCTGTTTCCCTGCCGAGGTGGAGCCGATTTTTTCTTTGTTGAGTGCGAAAAAGGAAAAATCCATCCATGCGGATATCGGGAAGAGCCGGTGGATGAGTTACCTGATCTTGCGACCCGTTTCGGAAAAATTGTCGATTGCGATAAATGCGAATGGGAGTGTTTCCGGGATCCATCTGACGTGCTTGGCCCTTTTGCCGATCTTTTCTCCCAGCCCTTTAAACTGGCCGGGAAGATCATCAATGAACCACACTTTTTCCGGCTGCTCATAGAAGATTTGCGCTATTACCGGGCGTGCGGTTATTTTAATGGGCGCATCGCACCTCAAACTAAGGCGATGCAGCGTTTCGCCTTGTCCCCCGCCTGCTGATTACTGCTCTTTTTTTAACGTACCTTGGGAGCTTTCGACCATATTCCAGGTCTGACAAAGCAGCTCCGCTTTGGGTGGTAACGAAATAAAGCGGGTTCTGAGAAAAACAAGCAGACCGACAATACCAATACCGCAAAATACAACAACTAATGCTTTCATAGTTCGCCTCATATCAACATGGAGCGATAATAATAACGAGAAAATGTTAAGATGGTGTTAGCGTGAGAGCAAAAAGCTGTTTAGAACCTTTAGTTGCAGATATTCATTGAAACTGTTGGTCATAAATATGAATACCGAGGGAGAGTGAAATCATTGGGTTTTTGAGGAGCTGGATGGGATAATTTCTCACTTAATAAGATTGACCCCCTCAAGATCAGCTGTTTTTTCTGAGAGTTCACGCATATAGATGCGTTGAGCTTTCGCTGCCAAATGTTCAAGTTCAGTGGCCAGTGCCATGGTCTCAAGATCGATCTTGATGCCACAGAGGATCAGATAGCCTTTTTTATCTCTGACTTTGGAGATGGAGCGGACGATGCCGCTCACAGGAAGTGGTTTCATGTCCAGCGCATTGATTGTAAATTTGTACTCCTCACCAACAACAAAACGTGGGGGATCTTCAGGGATCACCAGCGAGATGCCTCCTGCTGATACATCATAGATCTGATAAGAAAGGGACTCGGGCACCAGTTGGTGTGGAAAATCAAAGTTTGCTCTGGCTTCCATCGATTCACTTGTCTTCACCCGATAGGTACGGAAATTTCGATTTACCCGACCGACTTCGGGGAGATTGAAACAGAGCATCGGTTGGTCTCGTATGGTCACCTGGTCTTTGAAGGTGCAGCCCAGTTCGATGGCGATGGTCCCGGAAAAAAAGCGGGCGACAATTTTGTTGGCATTCCTGATTTGAGCATTACCAATGGCAGGAGTCAGCGGCAGAGCAAGAAAATGACGTCCTTCTTTGAGATATGATCCCGCTTCATAATCTGGCTCAACAATGACCTGCTCTCTATCAGCAACTTGGATCATTTCAAGTTCCGGCAACTCATCTGCAACGTGGGTAAAAAAAACACGAGTTGTCTCAAGTGGTTGCATCTCCACCAGGCTTTCCTGAAAGAACATGGTTTGCAGATAACTGATGATAGATGATTCTTCGTAGAAAACGTCACTTTTTTCCTCGGTTTCGAGGTTCTCTGCTTCAAGGAATTTACTGTCTGGAAAATAGCTGAGGACAAGTTTTTTAATGCGGCTGATCTCTTCAATCGTAATCGTACCATCTTCCATGCGATCGTCCTTTTGCCGTTTCCTGAGTTCCACCTGAAGACCAGAGAGATTTAGTCTGTATTTCTCATATGTTTAGCCTATCATGGATTTTCATAAGTCCCAAACAAAAGATCTGCGGTAACCTGATGATATCTCAATATAACCTGCGAGCGTCCAGGTGTTGGAAAAATCTATGCGTTTACAATATTTCTTCCTGTATATATATGTTATTAAATGAAAAAATCACGATGCATGGGATGTTGCCTGCCAGGTAACCGGTGTCGGAATGAGGGCCTGAATCTACGGGACAAAAAAGAGTGAATGATTGCAGATGTATGGTCTGCAAGCGATGGAATAAATCAGAGAAAAAAAGGTTCTGTATAAGAGAAAGTGTGGCCCATCAGAGGGCCACGGTCCTCGTTGTTGTGATATTTCGCTTGAAATATCGTTGCCAAAAGAATAATTTCGATCGGTTGGCGTTCGTACTGTTGATTTATGGCTGGTGACTCATGAATCTTTCACATTTACCCGATATATAGATCATGTCCAAATTATCAATTGCCAAAGAGTTATGGGCCTACATGAAAGAGCGGAAAAAATGGTGGCTGGCCCCGGTTTTCATTTTAATGGCATTTTTTGGCTCTATCATTCTGCTGGCGGAAAACTCAGCGATTGCACCACTGATATACACGCTGTTCTAAAAGCCTAAGCAGTGGGGTTTAGCCAGGGATACTTGAATTTTTGTAGTACTGGTGGCATATTGGGATCGGACGGCACATTGAATTTATAAGATATGGTTTTTGGACCCTGGTGGTTACAAAACCATCTGATTGAGGTTATCAAGAGGTAGTTCATGAACAAGAAAATCGTACAATTTCTGACGGGGGTAGGTGTTTTGGCCAACGTCGTATTGGGTAGTGTGGGAACGGCGATTTCAGAAGAAAGTTCCAGCCAGAGTACCACATCACCACAGCAGATGGAGATCATCTGGTCCGAATCAGATGGGGAAAATCATGCCATTTATACCAGCTCATATCGTGCCGGTAGTTGGGCTGAACCCACGAAACTGACGAATGATACATCTACAAATCTGCACCCCTCCATCGATGTGGATCAAAAACAGCAGAAATGGGCAGCCTGGACGGCCATTGATGGAAAAAATTTTACGATAAAGGTCAGTTCAGCGGTTGGTGATCAGTGGCAGGAGCCCAAAGAGTTACCAAGTAGTCTACAGACCAATATCAAGCCGTCGATCGCGGTTGACCCGTCAAATACACCATGGATTGTTTGGACGGGCAATAATGGTGGTAACGATGATATTTATTTCGCACGGTACCTGGACAATGGTTGGACCGAGGCCAAACGCTTGCATGAGCCCAACGCTGTTCCAGATATTCTCCCATTCCTCACCATTAACCGCTCAGGGAATCCGGAGGTCACCTGGGATAGTTTTCAGGGACAACAATACGTTCGCCTGAAGAGTACGTGGAAGGGTACCAGTTGGGGGGATCCTGTTCAAGTGGCAGGCGCCGAATCAACTCAACAAACAGAACAAACATCAACACAAGCCACATCTGCTGAACAGCAGGTGACTATTCCTAAATTCATTAAAGATACCAGGCAGATTTATCTTCGGGCTTACACCCCGACCACAAATCAGCAGTGATAACGGGTGGTTTGATATACATGAAAACGATACTGAAAAATAGTAATTTCACAACCAAAACGTTTCTGGTGACCATCATCTTGGCTGCCATGTTTGTGATCTCCACCAATCACGTTGGTTTTACCTCAGACGATGGTCCTGTATCATCACCGACAACGTCTTCTGATTCGAGTTCCTCAGACACGAGTAGTGATACCAGCAGCTCGTCCACTACAACTGATTCGACCAGTACCACCTCAACCTCAACTTCCAACACGGTTACCAAGCTGGTTGCGTTTGGAGATTCGATTACCGCCGGATTTGGGGGTGTTGCACCGTATCCCACCAAGCTTCGGGGCCTGGTTGGGAGCTGTTACACAATAATAAATTCCGGGGTCGCCGGTGAGATGACCAGAACCGGGGTGAGTCGTATTAATAGGGTTTTGACAACACACAAACCGAAAACCATTATAATTATGGAAGGTGCAAATGATGCTTTTTGGGGAATATCCCCCTCCACCGTGAAGTTCAACCTGGGCTTTATGATTGATACATCCCGAGCCAGGGGTGCCACTCCAGTTATATCGACCATTACACCAAACACAAAGAAAGTATCGGTTACCGCAACGATACCTGCCTCATATAATCCACAAATAAAACTTCTGGCATCTCAGAAGAGTGTAACACTAGTTGACTCATATGCGGCGGTGGCCGCCAACTGGTCCAATCTCACGCTTGAGGGGTTGCATCCAAATGATGCAGGATCACTGTTGATTGCCCAGGCATTTAGTGCGGCATTGCCATGCAGTGGAGGTTCTGGTGGTGGTGGATGTTTTATTGCCACAGCGGCTTTTGGTAGCTCAATTGAACCCCAGGTTACGCTTTTAAAGCGATTCAGAGATCAGTTTCTGTTGAAAAGTGATATGGGCCGGCTCTTTGTCAAAGCGTACTATCACTATTCACCACCGATTGCAGAATTCATCAGTCGTCATGGCACCCTGAAAATGGCGGTTCGGACGACCCTGTATCCGTTGATTGGTTTCTGTTATCTGGTTCTTGATGCGTCTTTTATTGAACGCTTATCGATCTTCATGCTGTTGCTGGGAGTGGCAGGTTCTGCACTGTGGTTGGCGAGGCGGCGGAGAAGAACCGTAATACTCTCCTAACGCTCATTTTTCGGGGGAACAGAGAGAACAGAGTACAATGATTCAAGCGTATCTGCCGTCGCAGACACCGAATAGTGAGCCGTGATTTTCTGGCGTCCCGCTTCACTATACGCAGCCCGGGCAATGGGGTCAGCAAAACCGGTCAGAATGGCATCGCTCAGGGCTTCTGGAGTCTGCTCCACTGCAAAAAAACAATTCCCGTTCAGTAACCCCGTGTTCGCTTCAGACTCGAAGCAGACCACAGGCAATCCCATTGCCATATAGTGCAGGATCTTGCCGCTTGCTTCCCCTGACTTTTCAGCGAGCTTCGGATCGACACCAAGATCGGCCATACTCAACCATTGCTTGAGCTCCTGGTAGGGAACTTCACCGGTAATGATGGCACGGTTTGTCAACGGTTGCTTGGCAAGTGAATCCTCTACCCATTCTTTGGGGTAACCGACCAGCAGAAAACAGCAGTCTTTCAGCTGTCGATCTGCAATACGTAACGCATCCAACATCAGATCAACCCCTTTACCCTGCAATAACGAGCCGCTATATACCAGGACCTTCTCATCATCACCAATCGCGTATTTTTGCCGCATCTCGCCCCTGCTTCCACCGTGTAGAAATTGGCTGGGAACGACATCGGGAAGCATAGACAACCGTTGTGCAGGAACCCCACATTCCCGGGTAATAAATTGGTAGCTGTTGAGTGAGGAGCAGACAATTTTATCCGGCATTAAGCAGATGAGCTTTTCAAGAAGATAGAACAGTTTAAGGAAAAACGGGAACCGGCGAAACGTGCCATATTCCGAGAGTTCGCCTGATAGGCTTCCCTGAATATCCATGATCAGGTGGATCTTCTTCCAGAACAACAGCGTTTTGCAGCACCAGCCGATCAGGCCGCCTTCGTGCAGGTGGCCATGCAGAATCACTGACTTTTTGCCGATGATGGTTTTTATTACCAGAAACCACAGCAGGATGTCGGCCAGCGGTTTAAAGGGTGAAAAGCCGGCGGAAGTTTTTCGATAACCGGGAATCTGGGGGATCCGCCGGATATCAA
>QZLB01000089.1 GCA_004796425.1 Desulfobulbaceae bacterium
AAGACATGCACCGCTTCGGTCCCAACAAAGCAGTTCTCGTAGAGCTTTGAAGGAAACCCGTATTTCCGGTCGCTGATATCTACTTTGCTTTTAAATGCCTCAACCAGATCAGCAAGGTCTTCTCCGCTCATTACTTTCTGCTCGTCTTTGTTTGATGTCATTATCTTCTCTCCACCATGAAATTCGCAACCTCTTATACTGCCTGATGAAATTTTTCCTGACCTGGATTGCAACGTTTCAAGCCAGTCATGAAACAGTCGAGTCGTTTTATATCTTCAGTGATCATTTTATGACCTCTTTCATTTCGATCTGTATTAAAGGGCTTACTTATTCCGGGACCTGGTTCTCTACGGTCTTTCGTTTCTTCTGGTAGAGTGAGATCAGTTTTTTCAACGTAATGGGTAACAGCCCGAGCAAAACAAACGAGATGATTAGACTGGGGGAGAGGATAGAGCCAAGGGAATCAATCTTACCCAGCTCTTTTCCGGCGTTAACGTAGACAATTGTTCCGGGAAGCATGCCCAACTGGGACACCCAGAAAAACGTACCTACCCGTAATCTACTAAGCCCCATGGCCAGATTTATAAGAAAAAAGGGCACTGCCGGGATCAATCGCATGGTAAAGAGATAGAAAGCCCCTTCTCTCTCCAAGCCTTCGTTGATGGTCGCCAGCTTGTCCCCAAAACGTGACTGTACCCAATCCTGAAGGAGATACCTCGACACAATACAGGCCAACGTGGCACCGATTGTGCTGGCAAATGAGACGATAATCGTGCCCGTGACCAGACCAAAAAGTGCCCCACCCGCCAGGGTCATCACCACTGCTCCGGGCAATGAGAGAGAGGTCACCAGCACGTATATAAAAAAATAACCCGAGATCACTGCCAGACGATTCTCAGCATAAAGCTGAGCCAAACTCTCGCGGGAGGACTTGAGGTAATCAAGCGACAGATATTGCGCGAGCTCAAAGTACTGAAACAGAGCGATCACTAAAACGATTGCTCCTACGATACCAATTTTCTTCAGCTTCCCATTTTCCATATTTCCGCCTGTTTTTACAGTATTCACTCATAGGCCCTTTCAGACAGGCCCCTGCAGGCCATCATCTCACATGCCCGCCTCCCTCATACGAAATTAATCTGTAGTGGCCAGAAAACAATGGTGTAGAGTGAAAAAGTTGGGGTAAGGAGACACTTCGCCATTTATAACGCTCAAAAAAGAGAAAACAGAAGCCTTGGTAAGTTTCAATTACCAGACGAAACCCTGGAAAAAGATGGTCAATTAATATGGTATTCGATGGATATCGTTATGACACCATTACCCCACCCCCCCAGATTCACCTCAAAATCACTCACGTACCAATCGTGTGGTATTCCATCTTCGAAAAGCTGTTTTGAGACGATTACCACTTGAGATTTTATGAGCAGATGAGATAGGCTTCTAGGTAGGACGTTTATATCGCATGGGTCCGGTGCCATGATACATACAATTAGAAATAACAAAGAGGATATGCGATGGGTACGAATCGGTACATTCGATTAAGAAAACTGCTAACATTAACTGTTTTTTTCTTTTTAATTACCACTGAGCAGAGTTTTTCACTCGATCACCCTCCCATTGGCGACAAAGACGTGACGATCGAATGGTTGGGCCACGGTAGTTTTCTGTTTGTGGCCACAGACGGTACCCGAATTCTGCTTGACCCTTGGATCAGCACCAATCCTAAATGCCCTGGTAAATATAGGAAAAAAGGTGGTTTTGGCAAGGTAGACATGATTTTGTGGACTCACGGTCATGTTGATCATTTCATGCTCGATGATGCGAAAGATCTGGTTGAGCAATATAACCCAAAGATTATCGCCCCGTGGGAGCTGAATTTTTTTATTAAGTCTGAAATTCCGGAAGCAAACTGCCAGATTTTTTCTCTCGGAAATAAAGGTTCAACCGCAGATATTGACGGTATCAAAGTGACCATGACCGAGGCTTTTCATTCCGCTGGCGCCCAGCTTATCGGCTTCGAAGGTAAGAATAAATTTGTGGGTGAAGCGGTTGGTTACATTCTTGAATTTCGCAATGGCTTGAAAATCTATCATGCCGGAGATACTGGTTTGATGGGCGACATGAAGACCATCATCGGTGATTTTTATAAGCCGCACGTAGCAATTTTACCAATCGGTGGAGTGTTCACCATGGGCCCAGAGGAGGCTGCCTTCTCCTGCACCCTGCTCAGATCCCCTATTGTGATCCCTGATCACTATGCAACGTTTCCTGTTTTAGAGCAGAGTGCTGATTTATTCAGCCAACGAATGAGTGAAATCTGTCCGGAGTCACAGGCGATCGTGCTTGAGCCTGGTGTGCCGTTACAGGTGAATCGCTCTCTGGTTTTTGCTGACAAACCTTAGCGTTCTCATGGTCTTATGACCCCGCAACAATCATCACCTTTTGTGCTCAGAATTTCAATCCTGCACAAGATTTTATTCACGGTCATCCTCACCGTGTTTCTCACCTTGATCGCGAATACCTATATGTCGGTTAAGACGGAGGCAGAGGTTCTGCGCCGCAATCTGGTCATCAAAGGTGAAAATCTCGCCAGAAATATCGCCTCCAGTACCAAGAGTGCTTTCTGGTCACTGAACTGGGTTTTCGTCGAAAAAATGCTCCAGGAATCCGAGCAGATAAATGGTAAAGAAATCCTGTTTTCCAAAGTAATCAAACCCAACGGTGAGGTCTACCTGGCCAATGATAAGAAGTATTACGGCACAGAGATAGAACCGCATCTTCTGGTTCAACAGCAAACCCGTATCGAAGATTATGTATTCGATGAGCGGCAGGAAACGGGCCTACTGCTCATCCACCCGGTACTGATCGGAAAGGATTATTGGTATATCTTTATCGGCATGTCCCTAAATCCAATCCGCGAAGCGTCCATCACGCTGATCAAACGAAATCTCACCTGGGGTGGGGTGATCCTCTTTTTTGCCATAATCACTGCCTATTTCCTTGCCCGATCAATTTCAAAACCGATCATCGCCCTGGCCCAGGCAACCAGTGTAATATCAGACGGGGATCGCTCACAGCGGATTGAAGTGAACAGCAAGGATGAGATCGGTTTGCTCAGTCATTCTTTCAATAAAATGATCGACAGTATCGATACTGCTGAGAGCGCGCTGATCGCATCAAATGACAGTTTTCTGACGGTACTTGACAGTATCGACGCCACTATTTACGTGGCTGACATGGAGACATATGAAATCATCTTCATCAATAAATTTATGAAAGAGAGTTTTGGCGCCGACTTCGTGGGGCAGAAGTGCTACACCTCATTCAGGGGGCTGGACAGCCCCTGCGCTCATTGCACCAACCATCAACTACTCGATGATCTGGGACAACCCTCTGGTCCTGTGGTATGGGAGGACAGAAACCCGGTCAATGGTAAATGGTATATGAATCACGATAGGGCCATTAGGTGGATCGACGGTCGTATGGTGCACATTCAGGTTGCAACCGATATCACCAATCTGAAGGCCATGGAAGATGAGCGAAAACTTGTTGAAGAGAAACTGCGCCAGAAGCATAAGATGGAAGCCGTTGGTACCCTGGCCGGTGGTATTGCCCATGACTTCAATAACGTTTTAAGCATTCTTATGGGTAACGCTGAAATTGCCCTGGATGAACTCCCGGATAAACATCCGGCCCGCGAGTCCCTGCAGGATATCTTCCAGGCAACGGCCCGGGCCCGTGATCTGGTCTATCAACTTATGAGCTTCAGCCGTAACACTGAACCGGGTCGCATCATTCTTGCGCTCAAATCTTCGTTGTTAGAAACGATACGGCTTTTGCGGGCAACTCTGCCGACAACGGTCCAAATTGAAGTCGATATAGAAGATGAGCTTTACTCAATCAAAGCGGATCCCACCCAAATCCACCAGATCGTCATTAACCTCTGTACCAATGCCGCTCATGCCATGGAGAAAGATGGCGGGCTGCTCCAGCTAAAACTCTCTAATTTTCAACTCGATGAGAAGATGGCCGTCGCCTTTCATGATTTACAACCCGGCAAATACGTACAATTATTGGTTTCCGATACGGGTGAGGGGGTTGCCGAGTCAGTGAAGGATCGAGTGTTCGATCCCTATTTCACCACCAAGGAAACCGGCAAAGGTTCGGGTATGGGACTCTCGGTTGTCCATGGTATCGTTAAAAGTCATCATGGTGAGATAACACTTGATAGTACACCCGGAAAGGGAACGACCATCACGGTCTACTTCCCTGCCGCACTGGATACGCAGCAGCAGGAAATCGAGCCAGCGAACCGCCCCGCACCTCTGCGAGGCAGTGAAAAGATTCTATTGGTGGATGATGAACTGACCATCCTGGCAACAATCAGAAAAATTCTCCAACGACTTGGCTACGAAGTCACTTCCTGCTCCGATCCACGTGAAGCGCTGCAGCTGGTAAATGGTGGAGTCGATCACTTTGATCTGGTGATCACTGACATGACCATGCCGGGTTTATCGGGAGATAGATTGATTAAAAAAATTCATCAGATTCAGCCTCAGCTGCCAGCTATCATCTGCACTGGTTATAGTGAAAGGATGGATGCGGAAAAAGCCCGGTTGATCAATGCTTCGGCATTCCTGGAAAAACCTATTCTGAAAGATGACCTGGCAGCAACCATCAGGGAAATACTTGACGCAGCTTGAGCCAGAAGGCTAGGCTTCACTGGTGAGTTTCTCAACTGCTTCGATCATCTGATCCCACTCGACCGGTTTTGTAAAAACCCGGTTGGCCCCGAGCTTTTTTGCAATGTTGAGATAGTTTGACGGATCCAATCTCCCACCGCCGGAGATTGCGATGATTTTGATATCTGAATAATCTTTCTTTAACTCAATAATGGTTTCGATACCTTCTTTTTCCGGCATAACCAGATCGGTAATTACCAGATCATAGCGGTTCTTCTGGCAGGAACTCAAACCCTCATTCCCATCTGAAGCCTCGTCAACGACATATCCCAGTCTGGACAATTTGACTTGAAAAAGCTTTCTCACCTGCTGGTCATCTTCTATCACCAGTATGCGTTTTGCTTCACTCGTCATCATTCACACCCCAAGATGCATTGTTCTCGGTCCTTAAAAAACAACCCTGGATGTAACGTGTTCCTACGAACTATTCCAGTTGTCTGAAATTACCCTACGAGTAACAAAAAAGATAACCCAGGGAAAGAGTGGTGAATTAGCGCCTGCTTGACACCTGGTTCTGGTGCCTGTTCACTTGGCAGGTTGCCCGACTGCCCCACAACCCTCTCATCGCCCCCAAATGATCCTAAGTGCTCCCTCCGCTACACTTCACTAAACATACTAACTCGGACGATCACTGCAATAAAAAATACCCAAGCCCTTGATTTATTTTAAAGCTTTGCCTTGTTTGGAAGTTCCTGATGTACCTCCGTCCCTACTTACTTTCCAGAGAAACAATTTCATGAATGATCTGGTAATCCTGATCTGAGACTGCTTCTATACCAATAGCCCTCATATCATCCAGGATTTTTGACATTTCGGGTGATGATGAGAGGATTGCATCCTTTATCTGCATTTTTGTATACGTTGGCAACCCGCCGCGAAAAACGAAGGGATCAGAATGAATAGCTTTGGACTTCCACAAGATTGAGACGTCCTTGGGCTCAAGAACACCGTTCTGGATGGCTTCATCAAGTCTACTGGACGAGACAAAGGCAGCATCTACCTGCGTATTTATTACCGCCTTGATAGCTCTGTCGTGAGAACCGGTGTACACCATGGTTGAGAAAAATCCGTCCATCGGGAAACCGGTCTCTTTAGGAAAATAGAGATTCGGAATGACAGAGCCAGAAGTGCTCGCAGGGTCCGTGAAGGCGACCTTTTTCCCTCGAAGGTCTTCCGCCTGATCAATACCTGAATCATCCACCGCAAACAGCACCGAATGATAATAGGTACCTGCTGGTGTTATATACCCCTTCTCCGAAGAGAAACAGGCAAAGGGCTCTACCTCAGGATCCCTCAAGCGAGCCTTGGCGTATGATGCCGGACCAAGAATGGCAAAATCTATGGTCCTGGAAAGCACCCCCTCAATTACCGATTGGTATGATTTTGGCCGGATAATTTTAATTGGCCGATTCATATTCTTCTCAAGCAATTGGAACAATGGCCGTAGTTCTTTGAGCTGTTGATCAATATCCTTTTTAGGAATTAACGAAAAATAGAGCGGATCGTTACGCTTACTGCTCACCGCCGAAGCGCTCTGTGGATAAGAGATCAAAAGCATCGTAATCAGAACGGTCACCCGTATAAAAAAAACACCTGATCCATTCATTTCACACCACTCCTTATAGGCGAGATTAGAAAACCACGCATCACTTCCTCAGGTACAGGACGACTGAAGTAATAGCCCTGCACATAGTCACAACCTGCAACTTTCAGACTACGCAATTGCTCATTAGTCTCAACACCTTCTGCAATTACCTGCATGTTTAGCTTTTGTGATAACGAAATCATCGAATAGACGATGGAATTATCACTGAAGCTGCTTCTAATGTCTTTGATAAAGCTTCGATCTATTTTGACATTGTTAATCGGCAGGGACCGGATATTGTCAAGACTCGAGAAACCTTTCCCGAAATCATCTATTGAAATCATCACCCCATTTTCGGAAAGCACCGTGAGATTCTTTAAAACCGTTTCGCGCTCCTCGATTACTGCACTCTCAGTAATCTCGATTTCAATCATTTGAGCAGAGAGTTTTACGTACTTAATAAAGGAAAGAATTTTTTCGGCAAATCCTTTTTGTCGCAATTGCAGTGGAGACACATTGATCGCAACCGGGACCAGGTCCATACCCATTTTCTGCCACTGGGCGAGTTGACTACAGACTTTTTTAACCACCAGGTCACCAAGTGAAATGATTAAGCCAGTTCTTTCTGCAAGATCTATAAAATCACCCGGATAGATCAGCTGATGTGCCGGGTGATCCCAGCGAACGAGTGCTTCCATTCCTGTCATGCGAAAGTCCGACAACCTGATTTTAGGTTGATAATGGATTACAAATTCATCCTGCTCAATTGCCATTGGCAGATGCTGTTCAAGCTCAAATTCCTGAAGTGAAACACTATTGAGGCTCATATCGAAAAAGGAGTAGGTGCCGCGACCCAGTTTCTTCGACTTGTACATCGCAGAATCAGCATTCAGAAGGAGGGTTTCAATATCCGTGCCGTCTCGTGGATATACGGCAATCCCGATACTGGGGCTGGTATTGATTTGATGGCCGTCCAGGTTTTCACACGGTTGCATGATTGATGAAATGATCTTTTCTACAATGGGTACGATATTTTGCTCATCGGACATTTCTGATAATAAAATAACAAACTCATCTCCGCCAAACCGTGCGGCAATATCTGCTTTTCTGATTGACCGCGAGAGCCGTCCCGCCACTTCCTGAAGAAGCAGGTCGCCAACGTGGTGGCCAAGCGTGTCATTAACCATCTTAAACCGATCCAAATCAATGAACAGTATGGCGTAGGTGGCATTATTTCTCATGGCTGAGGCAAGTTTTTTCTCGGCTTGGAAGAGAAACAGTCTCCGATTGTGTAATCCAGTCAGGGCATCAACAGTGGCAGCCTTTGTAGATGCCTCGTGCTCTTGTTCTAGCCGGGTGATCAGTTCACTGTTTCTCTGGTGGGAAACTGATAGTTCACTCAGGTACTCCTGTTTCTTCTCAATTTGTTTCCACAGATAAATAAGCCCGGCGAGACAGAATAAGGTGAGGAGTGCCAAGGTTATCAACAGCTTTTTCTTGTAATCATAAAACTCGGATAAAAAATCATCGATCTCCTGACTCACTTGAACATAGAATGGATACGATTTGACTTTTGCGTAAACTACCAATCGATCACCAGAACCATATGGTGAAACCACAACGGTTCCCGACTCATTGGTTAAATAGTTTTGTAGTACACGATTGCCAAATGAACTATTGATCACAAACCCGCCACTCTCAAAAGAACCTAAGGTCCTACCATTGTTGTCACTGATTGTTATGTTACCAGTCGCACCGATTATTATGCCTTGGAGGAGATCGAGCAAATGTCCGACATCAATTTCAAGATGCAATACCCCAACCAAGGTTTCATCATTTTGTATTGGAAACAGAACTGGAATCTGCCAAGGCACATGGGAAGATTTAAAATAATTATGAACATACAGCGGTTTTTCGTCTGACAACACCTTCTGCACCGCCTTGCTTAATGTTTCCGGATCCCTCGATTCTATCGATCCAGGAGAAGACTGATAGATATTTTCACCGGACTCATCAAAAATCGCTACTCTATTGTATGCACTCTCATTTCTGATCAGTTGTTCGCTCGCCGCGAAAAAATGGGTATGGTATCCTTCCAGCCAATCGATTGTCATGCCCATAATGATCTGCTTTTTCTCCAGGATTTGATAAAGGTTTTCTGCCAATACACTGGATAGATTACTCTGATCTCTCTCCAGACTGTTGAGCAGAGAAGTCTTATTCATGCTCAGTTGATGAAGGGTTACTCCCCATGAAAGGAGGATAATCAAAAGTCCGCAAGCAAATATCGAACGCTGAAGATAAATTGGATTGTAACCGTGGGAAGTCTGCGATTCCTGCGTGTTCTTCTTACTAAACAAAACTCAAATAGTACCTGTTGGTAACTTCATTACTGTCTAACTGTACTTGAAGACAAGACTTTCCTGCTCAGGGGAGTAGAAACACTGGTTCAAGTCTGATCATGGCGCCTTTTACCTCAATGCATCACGCTGGTCCGTCTGGAGAACGCTTGTGTGCAGTTATAATCCTACTGATATGCACTGAAAAATAATAGCGGCGCGTGGTAATTTTAATGAAAATTTAATAAACAGTTCTTATTTCTTGAACAAGTTCCGCAGCCTCTCGCTCAGAAGGAACTGTTTGTGTTATCAAAAAAAAGCGGGATGGTGATTATGAAGCACCCACATGTCTGCTCAAGATATTCGGACAAAATAGGCAACAAAGCGAACTCGATAACAAAATGACTCAAACCATCGATATCTATTGCGAAAGAATTGGCTCTGGTTTCTGGGCTGAGCCTGTGAACGCTCTGACAAATCTTTCGTTTTTCATTGCTGCCACCATGGTTTTTCTCCTGGCCCGAAAAAGATCTGTATCCACTTTGGATATTGACCTGCTCATCATCCTGCTCTTGTGTATCGGTATTGGAAGTTCCCTGTTTCATACCTTTGCAACCCCTCTTGCAGCGGCTGCTGATGTTCTACCCATCATGCTTTTCCAGATCACTTTTTTGCTCAGCTACTCCGTGCGAGTCATGAAGCTCGGTATCATGAAGAGCATGCTACTCTTACTGTTATTTTTCTTTTTGATCGTACTCTTTGGCCAGTTTCCACAAGTCTGGCTGAATGGGTCATTGGCCTATTTCCCCGCCCTGATTGTACTTCTTTTATTTGGTATCTCCCATGTTATCAGCCAACGGCCTGAGCGTTGGGTTCTCCTGGGCGCTGCACTGATATTTGGACTCTCACTGGCCTTCAGATCGGTGGATATGTCGCTTTGTGATCGGTTCGGGATGGGAACTCATTTCATTTGGCACCTGCTAAACGGACTCTGCCTTTACCTGTGCCTACGGGGACTGATTATATCGCTCCACTCACTGAACGTTGCCACCATAGAAGTAGAATCCAAGCCCAATCAGAAATAAAAAGTTGCCATACAAGCCATGCTCAATGGTAACCAGAGCCAACGAATTGGTCTTTCGGTAGGTGGAGGCGAAGATAAGACCGCCAAAGAAGCTGAGCGTCGGGGCAACCGGATTAATATATAAACAATGGGCATATGCAAACATCACCCCGCTGGCAATTACCATTTTGGAGCCGGAGCCAAAAAAGTCTTTATAACGCTCGAAGAAGAAGCTGCAGAAAATGAATTCCTGCGGCAGGGCCGACACAACCGGGTAGAGCACAAGTAAGAACGGAATGATTTCAGGGCGGTAATGAAACAACCCGAAGAGACGATCAGGATCATAGATCAGGAGAAATAACGTCATCCCGACACATGCGATAAGCCAACGAATCAACACCGGCTTAAGATTTTGCCAGCATACCGCCTGCCAGTTCCACAGAGTTCTCAACCGATCCCGGTAAACCAGTCTCATCACCAGATAACCGTAAATGGTCGCGGCCCAGAGAAATAGAAACATCTGCGGGGCCCATTTGTTCACCATGATGATTCCGGGAACCACAAGGCAGAGCAGAAAGAACTCAACTCTGAGCACATTTTTATTTCTATAACGCAATGGCAGCACCTTCTACTGCAGAAGTTGAATTGAGCCAGGGATGCAGCTTTCTCGATTATTTACTATTTCGAGCACTCCAGATCAACACTCTGATCGTGTTGATCTGGGAAGAAGCCGTTGAGTTTAAAGTGTTCTGCAAGAAACCTCATCCATCTTGATCCCTTTTGATTCCCCTGCCAGGTAAGGTATTCGAAGATCAGTTTGCGCTGCTGATCAACGCTGATCTTATTCCATGCTTCCTTTATTGTGTTTAGTGTTTCCGGGCTCATAATTGTGATCCTGCTGATGTACATTTTTTAAGTTCATGTCTACTCTGGATGATTAGATAACCGCTGATCCCCAATAAATAATTTGAATTTCATTAAATTTTTAATAGACCTCACATAAACCAACTTATAAATGGCTACTCATAACATCAGATTCGTTCATTGTTCGATTGGATGAATCAACCCAAACAGTGGACAAATGGAGCAGCAATTTATATGGTATCTGCGTCATGTACACTGAACGATTTTTCAAACATGAACACATGCCATTTGCGGAGATCCGCTATTCACAGGGCAGCAGAGGCATTTACAAGCCACACTTGCACTCGACTCTGAGTATCGGTGCTGTTGATCAAGGGGTCGTTCGCTACCGAGTCGGCAGTGAGGAGACGGACCTGGCCCCTGGAGCATTGGCTATTATCAATCCCGAAATCCTCCACACCTGTAATCCCGTGGGTGGTGAAGAACGAAGTTATTATATGCTTTTCCTTGATACCTCTTGGTGTTGTCTGGTGCAGGAAACGTTATTTCATAGCCCCGATTTTATTGAACCTTCTGTCATAAAACTGGTCGACACTGCCATTTATGATCTTTACTGCCAGACTATGGAACAGTTCATGAATGAGCAGGTTCATTTACAGGAAAAAGAGCAGTTATTATTTGATCTGGTAAGTAAAGTATTCACTCGGTGCTGTTCTTCTGGTAATCACAAAAATGAGACCCCCCATGACATCAGTTTGCTCAAAGATCTGTTGTCTGAAGACCTGCAAGCGGACTTGACATTGAACAGTCTAGCCACAAAGCTTGGCACCAACCCCTACACACTGATTCGCCAGTTTAAAAAAATTACCGGCACGACCCCTCACGCTTACCGTATGAATCGCCGTATAGAGATGGCGAAGAAACTCTTACGCCAGGGGTGTGAGATTGCTGAGACCGCCCTGGAATGCGGCTTTTTTGACCAGAGCCACCTGCATCGCCACTTCAAAGCGATGACCACCGTTACCCCCCGAGACTATCAAGTCAATTTTATGCAATAATTAATCAAACAATCCGTCTATGCTCCTGATCAAATTCAGATTAACAGGAGGACACGATGGAATTTCTTCTCATTGCTTCGGCCCATTTCCTGGCTCTGGTGAGTCCCGGGCCGGACTTTTTTCTGATTGTACAGGCCTCATTACGCATGCCACTCCGCTATGTTATCGCCTTGTGTGCAGGAATCGCTGTTGCCAACGGAATCTACCTTGGTTTTGCTATCGCCGGACTTGAATTGATACGGGATACTGGTTGGCTTTTACTGTCATTGAAATATGCAGGTGCTGCTTATCTGCTTTTTCTCGGGTACCTGCTGCTCCGCTCACCAAAACAGCAAATCGAGAATAAGGGGTCCAAGCGGTTCCTCGACCTGCAACGATTAGACCGGCAGTTCATTGTTGGCTTCATGGCCGCCATCCTCAATCCGAAAAATGCAATCTTCTACCTTTCACTCTTTACCGCAATGGTCAGCCCGGAGACCAGTATCACGACCAGATACCTCTATGGGCTGTGGATGATGATGGTGGTCTTTATCTGGGATTGTGGGGTCGGACTGGTGATTGGCAGGGGTGGTTCCATTGCACTGCGGGGAAATGGAATCTATTACGTTGAGAAACTATCCGGGTGCACCCTGGCAGCATTCGGCATTTTTCTGCCATTCATCTGAGCACAGGATATTAAATTGTTAAAAACTCTGATGAGGATCTGGCTAGCGTAAGGAACCAATCCTCTACTCGGCGGTGAGACAATTCGGATGTAATAGATAACGGGCAAACGCTCCGTATTTCTCCCGCGATTCCCTGCAAGCTGATGGCTCTGCAGGACAGGAGTGTTCCGGATCGATCGCGCTGATGCGTCGCATCACCTTATCTTCGATTATTGGGTCCTTATAACTGGAACAGTTATTACCTTCATCCCATGCGGAATCAAGGTAATTTCGCAGATCAAAGGGGATGCCGATGCGCCATTCTTTAACCCGTTTTTTATACATGAACGAATCTTTGATTCGGGTCGCACACTTCACATACGGTATCGAGAAAAAGCGAGAAACAGCATTTTGCAGTGGATCTGGGTGATACTTGCGTACCCGGTTCCAGAAGCGCCATCCATTAAAATTCGCCACCAGATCGCCGTATGAGAAGATCCCTGTAGTGGCAAGGCCAAACGTACCCTCCTCCTGCGCGATGCCCCATTGCATGGCCGAGAGCAACGGCTGATCCTTGAAACGGGTCAGTTCAAAATACTCCCAGCCTTCTGCAAAAAAATGGCCAATCTTATCGAGCCCGACCAGCTGTCCGTCCAGATTTACCACGTGGGTAAGTTCCTTTAGGTTCAGGGAAAAACCCTCGATATAATCAATATCCCGATAAATCGAATCGCGTAGCGGCAGATTATAACTCTTGGCTGTCAACAGCTCGCGGAGCTGAACATCAAGGCTATACCCCTTCAATCCAAATGAAGCGGTAAGCGACTGGAACAGTGACTTTCTCAACTCGTCGTAGAGAATCTCCTCGTCACAGAACTGATCACTCTCCAGTCGTTTAAAATCGTTCTGGCGATCGTTCGCATTGACGACCCCTGCCCTGATCCTTTTGTTGATGAGGTAATTTAACTCATTAATGGCATTCTCAAGCTCCACACTCCGAACGGTTATGGAGTCAACTTCGGCCCCGGAAACCCCAACGACGAAAAACAGCTGCAGGATAAAACCCAGACAAAGCAGTGGTATAAATGAAATGGGTTTCATAAGTAAAAGGGAAATGAATAGATAATATGAGAGGTGATTTCAGCGTGTCTAAATCTGCTGATATTCAGTAATTTTCTTCATCTTCAAAATCAACCTCGGGGTAGTACTTATCCAAACATTCTTCACAGACACTGTGACTGAACTTTGCCTCGGAATGTGCCTGGATATAATTCTCCAGACGATTCCAGTAGCCCTGGTCATCACGGATCTGTTTACAGTGAGAACAGATCGGTATGATGCCGCTCATCACCTTAATCTGAGCAAGCGCCTGCTCCAGTTCGACAATATAATGGGCACATTTACGCTCCGCCCTGATCAATCGGGCCATCACCCCAACCCGGGCCCGAAGCTCTCGATTGGAGACAGGGCGTGCTACGTAACCATCGGCACCAACTTCAAGGCCATCAGCCTGATCATCGGTTTCGATCTTTCGACCTGAAAGCATCATAATGTAGATTGATTTATATTTATCATCGCTCTTCAACCGATGGCAAACCTCGGTTCCGAGGATATCGGGTAGTTCCACATCGAGCAGGATAAGGTCCGGCTGTTGGCGCTCAGTCTGTTCAAGACATTCTTGACCGGTTGCCGCTTCCGAGACGTCGTACCCCTCTTTTTTCATAATCCTGGCCGTCGCAAAAAGTACATCGGGATCGTCGTCTACCACCAATATCCTAATATCTTTATTATTCATTAATCTCTTCTCGGTTCAGTATTATGGTAAAAATGGTTCCCTGACCAGGGGTACTCTCTACCAGTAATTTCCCCTTATGAGCAGCAATTATTTTATGAGTAATTGCCAACCCCAATCCGGTGCTCGCCTCACCAGCCGTTTTCTGACTCCCCCCACGTTTAAAAGGCACAAATAGATCTTTGAGTGTCTGCTCATCAATGCCGGCGCCACTGTCAGCAATGATATAGATCAGGTTCGCCTGATCCTGGACAAGCGATACGCTCACCACGGAACCAGATTCTGAATGCTCAACAGCGTTACCTAAAAGATTACTCAGCGCCTGTTCGATCTTATCCCCATCCATATCCAGCGGTTCAATAGTCTCATCATGCTTCACGCTGATTATTACCTGTTTCTTTTCAGCCTGTATCCGAGCCATGGTGAGGCTGTTTTTAAGGGTGTGAATCGGGCAGGTTGCTCGTTTATTGAGTTGAAACTGACCGGCTTCAATCGCACTGACGTCAAGAAAATCATCAACCATGTGTTTCATTGATGTCGCAGAGCGGTTAATTGTTTGGAGAAATCCTCGATGTTCCTCATCAAACATTTCATCAACTTCATCAAGTATGAACTCCGAATAGGTGAGCACCACCGAAATCGGTTTACGCAAGTCATGGGCGGCCATCCCAAGAAACCTGTTCTTCTCCTCATTGAGCCGGGTCAACTGAATCGTCTTTTTTGACAGCTCTCTGGTCAAATTATTCAATTCCGTATTCAGCGCCAACACCTCATGCTGCATACGCTCAATCTCCGCCATGTCGAGTCTGCCATACGCCAGGATGTGATCACCAATCTCCCGGAGCGTAAAATAGAGACTTTGCGGCAAACCAGCTCCGCGAGACAGAGTCAGTCGTTGTTCATCATTTGATTTTAATGCAGTTGCCAAATCAAACTCACCTGAGAAATCAACAATTACCTCTTTGAAGGCAATTCCTTCAAGTTTCCGGTCGAGAAATGCTCTGGTAAACTGATTGGTTCTCAGGATCTTGCCATCCGGAGACAGCATAAAAAAGAACAATGGGGCAACCGTGTCGACGTAGTCATATACATCCTTGTAGGTTTGTGTTTCCGGCTGCATATTTTTAGCTTTGGTTCCCGTTTGTTACCGATGAAATTCTCAGGGAATCTCTCTATCCTCCACAAAAGCCTATCTTTTTTTTGGTCAGTATTCAAGTTGTTTACGAGATCCACACCACTCTGCTCTGGGGTGTCGTTAAACGATATTTGCTATTCACTTCCTTCAACATCGTTCACACCATATTGCAAATGTGACGCGTTATTAACCGAACAATGATCGAAATCAAACAGTTCACTGGTCAAGTAGCCCAATTAAAAACAGTCGTCGATCACAACCAATGGCTGCAAGCCTCCACTGTTTCATCAATCATGAAAATACGTTATGTCTTTAACCAATAGTGCCCTATGAAATTACTGCTGATTGTCGGGCCCAGCGGCGCGGGAAAAGATTCGCTCTTGCGCGGTGCACGCGAGCATTTTAAAAACCATCCTGCTTTCGCTTTCATCAGGAGATACATTACCAGGCCACCGGACGACAATGAGGATAATTACTATATCGATGATCATGGCTTTGCGTTACTTGAGAAATCGAATTTTTTCCTTTCTACCTGGCGGGCCCATGGCAATTGCTATGGAGTCTCTCGTCAGGCGCTTAATGGGGATTCCAGGGACGTTGCGATTGCGTCTATTTCCCGGACAGCAATTGAAGATTTTCAAAATCAGGATTTTGAGGCAACCACTCTGCTTATCACTGCTGCTCCTGAAATCCTGCAGCAAAGGCTTGCAGGCCGTGGCCGCGAATCAATTGAGCAAATCAAAGCGCGGTTGCAACGGTCACAACAGCAATTACCGATACACAACTATATCACCTTTGATAACTCTGCCCCACTTCACACGTCCATCTCCAAGTTCAATGCGCTACTGCTGTCTTTCTGCCCTCATTCACACTCAATTTCTTAATTTATTATGAGAATCGCCCTTTACTGGACACCGAATCTGCTAACTGATCTCTCTCAACAAGCGGCTCAATGGTTCCAGCTTGACCAGAGTCCAATTCCAACGCTCAGTGATGAGGCGTTCCGGCAATTACTTTCCGCACCCAATCATTACGGCTTTCATGCAACGATTAAGCCACCGTTTCGTCTCGATAACGGCTATACACTGGAAGATGTGGAAGAAGCCGTAACACGTTTTACCACAGACCCAGCCAACCATTCGTTTGACCTGCCGCTATTCAAGGTCGCCAGGATCGGGAATTTTTTCTGTCTGAAACTCCAGGATAACTCACCAACCTTGCAATCATTCGCCCAGAGTGTCGTCCGCCAATTCGATCACTTCAGAAAACCTGCAGAGGAACATGAAATCGAGCGTCGCCGCTCCGCTGGCTTAACCGAACGACAAGATGAGTTGCTGCTGCAATGGGGATATCCGTATGTGTTTGATGAATTCAGGTTTCACCTGACACTTACCGGAAAAGTTTCAGACCCCAGCCACTTTACATCGCTTGAAACGGAGATTAATACGCGGTTTGCACCTACGTTAAAGAGTCCTTTTGCCATCGACTCACTCACACTTTTTCTGCAACACGATAACCAGCCATTCTTCAAATATAAACGGTGGAAGTTACCCACCGTTTGAGCATCAAGAGCACTCTCCTTACATTCTTTTTCCGATTCTTTTTCGCAGCTTTTATTGCTGCGCTGAGAAAACTTTGAGCTACTTGTTACAGAGAAAAGTATCCCTTGAAAAAAAATCGTTTGCCAATCTTTCTACTTCCGGTTACAAAAAATAACTGAAGCTGTTTAAGATAACCACATAGCTAGCTAAAATAATAAGGTTTTTCACGGATTGCAAAAATGCTAGACCTGGCCTGCCTCTCCCGTAAATAGACGTACTGGCCACCCTTCGAATATGAAGATTTTACTCATCAACCCCCGCTCTGAAGATGATTATTTCAGAAATGCAATCGAGCAGGTAACGCTCATCTCAAAAATGATGAAGAAGGGTAGTCATGCAGCTTTCTCTCCGCTGGCGCTGACAACCATTGCCGCGCTGACCCCTGCCGAACATGAGGTTGATATTCACGATGAGTTCATGAGTGGTCCTGCCGAGGAGGTTGCAACTGAAAAGGATTACGATATCATCGGGATCACCAGTCTGGTGAATCAGGTAAACCGGACACTTGAACTGGCCCGCCACTTCTCCACAACTTCCAGCAATTGCTGCCTTGTAGCCGGCGGGGCGGGAACCATGAAAATGAGTGAGGATGACCTGGGAGTTTTTAATGTGGTTTTTTATGGAGAAGCAGAGGACAGCTGGCCCCAATTTCTGCAGGAGCTGGCGACAGGACATGCCAAACCGGTTTATCAACAGGATGTCCGACCCGACATGACCAAATCCCCCATTCCACGTTGGGAACCCATCGCCGAAAACATCCCTCGATATGGAGCGGTAACGGTGCAGACGACACGTGGCTGCCCGTTTGACTGCGATTTTTGTGATGTAATACATATCTATGGCCGAACCCAGAGATCCAAGGAGATCAGTCAGGTCGTTGAGGAGGTGCGGGTCGTTCAGCAACTTGGCGGCAAACTGGTTATGCTCGCCGATGACAATTTCGGTAGTAAACGAGCCTATGCCAAAACGCTCCTGCGAGAGCTCATCGCATTTAATCACACGCTGGAAGTCCCTCTTGGTTATATCACCCAGTCCGATATTACCATTTCAGAAGATGAGGAACTCCTGGAGTTAATGGCTGACTGTAATTTTATCCAGGTATTGATCGGGATTGAATCGGTCGACCAGAACTCCCTGGAGAACATCAATAAAAAGCAGAACCTGAGAACCGACATGCTCGCCGCAGTCAAGAAAATTCAGTCATACTGCGTACCGGTTCTCGGCTCCATCATCTTTGGTATGGACAGTGATGATCAGGAAATTTTTCAGAAGACTATTACCTTTGTCGAAGAAGCCAGTATCATGGACCACAATTGTCATCCTTTGATGGCCCCGGAGGGCACCAGGCTCTGGCACCGGATGAAAGCGGAAGGGCGGTTGGTCAACCTGGATAAGAAATCTCAGGACCGAATGGATATCTTGACCAATATTATTCCCAAAAACCTCACGCGATCACAGCTTATGGAGGGGTTGGCGGACTATTCTGATGTGGTTTACGACCCTGACCACTTCGCCCGAAGAGTGATCGGTTTTATTCACAATGTGAAACGCAAACCCAATGTGGGAAAGATTAAAGTCTCATCATTCTGGCGCTTTCGCAAAATGATGACCCGAACCTTTTTCTACTACACTACCGGCGTGCCAAAGGGACACCGAAAAGCATTCTTCTCGATCATGAAGGAGGCAATGCGTCATGCACCGTTTCTCATTCCGAAACTGATGTTCATCTACACATCCTTTCTGATTAATGAAAAGCGTGCTGAAGTCGCCTCGAGGCTCGCTCGTGAATATATCGAACAAAGCCCCTCCTGATCATTCCCATTAATCCAGGCCAGGAAATTCTTGTCTCTCTCATCAAACCGTACAGGCTCATCAGAGACTGATCGATAAACCGGATCATATTTTTTTGGACATCTTGCCCGCCACTCATTATCATTATCCACTGAATCAGATTAGGCAGCGGTTCAGCTGATTACTGTTTGACCATACCCGTCTTTCAGGATTAACACTGAACCGGATCACCCCTTACCACCACATCATGAGGAACAACGCACATGGCTGACACTATTAATTTGTCTGACATTTTCAGTTATGACCAGAATTTTCAAACGATCATGCTCAACATGCTTCAGACCGCGCTCGACTCATCTTTTCAGGGGGTCATGATTACCGAGGCGGAGCCCGGCTACCCGATTATCTATGTAAACCAGGCAATCTGCGAGATGACTGGTTATACAACAAAAGAATTCATTGGCCAGTCTCCCTCGATGCTTCAGGGAAAGAATTCTGATCCGAAAGTCCTCCAGGAACTGGCTGATAAAATTGATGCCGGTGAAATTTTCCATGGGCGAACCTTCAATTACCGCAAAGACGGCTCCGAATTCATGATGGAATGGAAAATTGTCCCCATCAGGGGGATGGAGGGTGAAATCGCCAATTACCTCGCTATCCAGCGGGAAGTTCGTGACGGAGAACTGTCCGACGGCTCTCTCGATACCAAACTCTCAATCTAACCTTTCACGGAATACCCCGGTCACCCTGAACCATGGTGATCGGGGGCACAACACCTCACCTGCACCGGATCGCCCAATTAATCGACAGCGGTGAAAGTTAAACCTTTTCACCTCTATAGTATTTTTCCCGTAAACCAATTAGCAGGTCCCATTGTACCGGTACCACCATGATGGTCAGAATGGTTGCGCTACAGAGCCCGGTGACAAATGTCATGGCCATGCTTCCCCAAACCAACGAGTATTCTGGAATGCCAAGCGCCATTGGCAGTAAACCAAGGGTTGTGGTAACGGTGGTGAGCAGGATGGGGCGGAGCCTGATGTTGGTTGCCAGCAACAATGCGTCCTTTCTACTGAGTCCCCGCTGGTAACAATTGTTGAGAAAGGCTACGAGTACCAGCGAATCATTTACGACCACACCGGTAACACCCACTATGGCGACAAAACTGTTGATAGTAAAGAGTGTGCGGGAAAAGAAGGTGCCGTAGACAACCCCCGTCAGGGCAAAAATCACCGCTGAAATAATGATCAACGGTTGCAGATATGATTTAAACTGGGCTGATAATACGAGATAGATCATCAGCAGTGCAAAAACGAAGGCATAGCTCAGCGAAACAAATGATTTTGTAGTCGATTCGTGTTCACCCGAGAAGTTGAGGACCGCACCGGGATAGTCATCCTGCACGGCTGCATAATAATCTTTAACCTTTTTGACAATCATCTGACTTGAGACCGGCGCTCCCGGTTTGATATCTGCCATCAGGGTAATCGCCCGCTGGTTTTTGAACCGGTTGAGATATCCCGGCTCAACCAAATACTCAGCACTGCTGACATCACCGAGCCTGATTGTACCATCAACACCTTCCGCCACCACCATATCCAAGGCTTCTTTCATGGGTGCGGGATCGGACAACCTGGTCGTCACCTTGATATCAATCGTCTCATCCTCAAGTTTCATCTCACCAACGATCTGACCGTTGATGATTGATGCCGCGAATTCGGCTATCCGGGTAACCGGAATTGCCCGCTCTGCCGCCTTGCCATGGTTTACTTTAATACGGAAAACCCGTCCACTGCTCCCCCGGTCATCCTGCAGATCCAGCAGCCAATCCATGATGTCCGGATCATTGATCAATAGCTGTTTTACCGCTTCAGCCAGTTGTGAAATATTCTTCGTATCAGTGCCAAGAATCCGTATATTCAAATCTTTACCTGCGGGGGGGCCATCCTTTTCAGGGCGGACAGACATCACGGTATCGGGCGGAATAAGTGGTGTGACCAAATCACGCATCGCATTGAGGTGTGCAATGATATCGTTTTCCGGGTAATCACCAAATTTCCGTTCATTCTTCTTCGGCAGGGTTACGGCAATATGCCCGAGGTTATTGCCATATTGTGGAGAGAAATCATCATTAATATAGAACCCTGCAAACCCCAAGGCAGATTCATTCATACCTGGTCCCCCCGCCATTAGTGCCTCGGCAACCGTGCGAACGAGTTCATCGGTCTCTTCGATGGGAGTTCCGGGCGGGCCGGTAAACTCTACATAGTAGAGAGAGTAGTTATCGGGAAAGAACGTGATCCTGAGTAGGTTGGTGATACCCAACATTGAACTGGCAAAGATGTAAACAGAAAAACCGAAGGCAACCCCAAGAATAAAAAGGGTTGTGAGCCGGTAGCGCAAGGCAAGTAGAACCAGCCGGTTAAAAATCGATCGTACCGCTCTCATGATACGTCCTTCCCCAACTCCAGCCAGATACTCATCCAGTGCCAACTCTTCGGCGGATCGGGATGGTTGGTTTTGTGTGTTTCGTGCACCAAAATCGAGATAATGACAGGGGAGCACCAGTAGACACTCAAAAATTGAGGCAATCAAGGCAAAGACTATGGTTATCGGAATGATGGCAAAAAAGTCGCCGACCATCCCGGTCATGATCAGCATTGGGAGGAAAGCCAGTGCCGTGGTCAAGGTTGCGGAGACCACCGGCAGGAATACTTCAGCAGTCCCCTGGACCACCGAGTCCACCAAAGATCTGCCTGCCTGGATATGACGATAGATATTTTCAACCACAACGATCGCATCATCCACGATAATACCTGAAACAAGAACAAAGGCGAAAAGCGACACTTCATTGATTGAATTGCCCGTCAGGTACATGAAGATCATCGTCACCAGAAATGCAAAAGGAATTCCGATGGTGGTAATCGCTGCATTCCTGAATCCCATGAAACGCCAGATAATCAAGCAGATCAGAATCACACCGAGCAAAAGGTTAACACCGAGGACCCGGAGCGAGTCGGTCACCCGGTTACTTGAATCCTGGGTAACCGTGAGGGTGATTTGCTCGTCTGAGAAAACCGGTGCCAGTTCACTTACCAGCCGTTTTACCCGCTCTGCGATAAAGAGCGCGTTCCCGTCTGCAGATTTCAGCACCTGCAGGGTTACACAGGGACTGCCATTAACCGAACTGATGATAAACGGGTCCTGGTAGGCAAAGGAAGCCGAATCGATTATATCCCCAAGCCTAATAAAGGAGCCGTCACTGTCCTTGCGAATAATAAGCTGGAGCAGATCATCCCGGTTTGTTACCTGCTCATCGACCTTGACAATGAATTCTCCCGTGCGGGTCGTAATATGCCCGGCAGGATAGGAGATATTTGCGTTTTTCAGCTGCTCAACCGTCTCGCTAAAGGTCAGTCCATAGCGCTGCAGTTTATCTGGCGAGAGCAGGACATGAAATTCTAGTTGGTGCTCTCCCAGTAACCTTGTCTCCTTCACCCCGTCTATCTGAGATAAATGGATTTTCACCTCTTCCGCCGCTAAAGAGAGTGTTTTGTTATGATGATCGCCGGAAATGTTGACACTGATGGTGGGAAACCAATCGTTTACATCAAGAAAGTTAAAAACGGGTGGTTCTGGGAGCGGTGGTAAATCCTCCAGAATTGAGAGCACCTTGAGCCGCACGTCGTCGAAACGCTTCTGATAGTTACTATCATCGGTGAATTTGATAACCACATTCGAGCGCTCGCGGTACGAGGTCGAGCGAATGTAATCAAGCTCCTCTACATCCTCAAGGGCATCTTCTATCTTTCTGGTAACCAGACTCTCCACATCAGCAGGAGAGGCGCCTGGTAAAAAGGTGTTGATATACATCTTGCCGAACTCTATGTTCGGATATCGGTCCACCGGCATCCGCAGCACTGCAAATGCTCCAATGAGTATGAGCAGCACGAATGCTAGGTTAAAGACAACCTTCTGGGCGAGTGTGAACCGGATAAAATTCTGCATTTTCTATATACTTAAAGCGAGCGATTCATGGCAGCGTTTGAGGGTTAGCAAGAAATTCCATTCCCCCTTGTAACCCTGTTCCAGCGACAACAGAAAGATACCCATCCTCAAGGACATCGAGGAGAACAACCTGCTGTCGTGTCCCATCTGCTTTTACCAGCCAATGAGCGCCATAACTGCTGATTAATGCAGTCGAGGGGACCTGGTAACCATCCTGGTCATTACTAATTACAAGCTCCAGGAGTGTCCGCATTCCACCACGAAGCTTTGGATTGGCGATAACCTGGTCCTGATGAATGATCAATTCAATCGGTATTTTTCTCGTAACCGGATCAACTGAGGGTGATACCTGGGACAGCGCTACTTCAACTCGTTTGGCCAGATCAGGGACACTCAAATAGAGTACGTCCTGCCTTTTAAGCTGTTCCAGTTCATTGAAAGTCAGTGCCATTCTGACCAGCAACACATTAAAATTGCCCAGTGTCGCAATTTTTTGACCGATCGATATAAATTCACCCGGTTCCACAAACCGCTCAATAACCGTCCAACCGGACGGAGCTTTGATCGTATGCCGGGCCATTGTTTCAGCAAGTCGGGCCTGCTGGTTCTCCAGTTCCTTCAAGCGAATTTCCGTGAGATCTACTGCCAGTAAAACCTCATCATATTCTGCCTGGGTCGTAGATTCCTTTTCCCGCAAGGCGGTAAATCGTTGCAGCGTCTTCCTGTCTTGCTGGAGTTTCCGTCTCGTCTGCTGGCGTGCCAGATTATTGCCCTCAAGCTCCAGTTTTACAAACGTAGGGTCAATCTGGGCAAATTGACTACCGTTCGAAACGTCCTCCCCAACATCGTGATAAATCTGCAGGCACCTGCCGCTCACCTCACTGGAAATTGTCACTTGCCGGGTGGGGTAGGTCAAACCACTGATTTGAACCGAGCGAAAATGAGGAATCAGCTGAACAGTCCGTTGTCCAAGACCCTTGGTAGGCACCATGATCAGCGCCCACGTCAATAGCGATATCACCAAACCAAAACGCGATAATATTTCCATCCGTTATCCTCACGCCAGCCGAAGCATGTTTCTGGGTAGAACCTGCTCAACCCGATTCATCCGGGCGAACCGTTGTTGTCTCTGAGATATACACTTGTCTCACGCTCACTCATGATAACTATTACCACAGGACCTTTGTAACTAACACGTTACGTAACTCATAATTCAATCGATACCTTATGATACTGAATTATTCAAGTTCTCCCCAGATCAGCAACTCGCTCTGGGGAATGTTTATCGCAGATGCATTGGCAATGCCGGTTCACTGGTATTACGATACCAAAGCCCTGGCAAGAGACTATGGCAAGGTCACAGGTTTTCTGGAACCGAAAAATCCCCACCCCGATTCAATCCTCTGGAGATCACATTACACCCCGCTCAACGAATCTGGAAATATCTTGCATGACCAGGACGTGTTCTGGGGTAAAAAAGGAATTCATTATCATCAGTTCCTCCGCCAGGGAGAGAATAGTCTCAACCTCAAGCTAGCCCGGCAGCTCCTGATACTACTGCAGGAAGATCAAGCCTACACACCCCGTAGTTGGTTGAAGAGAATGATCAGCTATCTGCAAGATCCCACCAGTCATCGGGATACTTATGTTGAGGAATATCTTCGCCATTTTTTTACAGAATTTGCCAAAGGCAGAAGACCGGAACAGTGCGGCAGACAGGACGAAAATCATATCGGCGGGTTCTCCTTGATGCTACCGATGCTCTTTACTTACAGCGATGAGCCAGACCAGGTCGCAGATCGTGCACTTAGCCATCTTGCTTTGACCCACGGGGGTGCAAAGATGCGTTTCTGGGGCACCATTATCAGTAACATTTTTATTGCGTTATGGAATGGAAACACTCTCGAACAATCAATCGATTCAGCCTTCGCACGTTCAACTGTTTCTTATCGTATTGATGATTTATCATCCCTCTTTGCTTTTCCAGATGATGTTGTGATCAGGCAACATTTTTCATCAGCCTGTTACGTCGAGTACGCAGTACCGGCAACGCTTTACCTGGCCCTTAAATATCAGCAGGAACCGGAAGAGGCACTGATTGTTAACACCATGTGTGGAGGGGACAATTGTGGTCGAGGTGCGCTTTTAGGAGCCATCCTGGGGAGTATAGCCGGAACGAAATGGCCCAGTCGATGGCTTGATGGGCTTCTGGAACCGCCCCCGGAAATCAGTAGGCATTAATCACAAGATGGTCTTTATGGTTTGTGACTGGCTCCACATGCCTTTCTCTACTCTTCATCAAGATTGTATTCGGGAAAGTGTTCATCGAGACAATCCTGGCAGATACTATGGCTGAACTCAGCAGTTGAGCGTTCTTCGATATAACTCTCAATCTGCTTCCAATAACCCTTGTCATCACGGACCTTTTTGCAATGCGAGCAGATTGGCAACAAGCCACTGAGCTCTGAAATTTCTCTTGTTGCCCTCCCAAGCTCAGCAATTAACCGATCACGCTCCAGCTCATCCGCTTTTCTATCTGTTATATCAAGCACGGTGGCAATCATTTTTGTAGGAATGCCGGTGCGATTACGTTCGACCTGACCATATGAGTGGACAAAGCGAATGGTACCGTCCGGTCGGCTCACGCGATATTGAACATCGTAGCTCACATCATCCCTGAGACTCTTCTCGATTGCAGTAAGAACACCTTGGCTATCTTCAGGATGAATCGTTTCTAAAAACTGTTGTCTGTCGGGCTGAATTTGATCGGGAATATATCCTGATATTCTGAATTGTTCATCAGACCACCAGTGCGTATCCTGCTCAAGATCATGAACCCAGACACCCAGATGAATCATCTTCTTGGCAACATTGAAACTTCGCTCGTTTCTTTTC
This sequence comes from Desulfobulbaceae bacterium, assembly GCA_004796425.1. Lineage (GTDB taxonomy): Bacteria > Desulfobacterota > Desulfobulbia > Desulfobulbales > Desulfocapsaceae > MADRE3. Next base: position 25,518 of record QZLB01000089.1, read on the forward strand.
AACTCCTCTTCGACCTTTTTCTGGTCCGTAATGTCATGGCAGATCCCGCCAACCGCATAGACTTCCGCTCCTTTTTTGATAGGATACAGGGTATCCACATGATAACGAAGCCCTTTCGGCTCCTTGAGCGGATGTTCAAATGAAACGGTTTGAGCGCTCGCAAAGACCTCCGTGATCATACCAAGGTACAGTTGGGCTGTATCTGGCGGATATACCTCGGAGAGATGTTTGCCAATCAGAGCTTCTGCCCCAACCAGACCAAATTGTGCCACCTGGTTATTACTTGTGATATATACGCCTTCACGGTCAAACATAAAAATATGGTCAGTAGATGACTCAACCAGCGATCGATATCTGGTTTCGCTTTTTTCCAATTCTGCCTGCATCCGCAGCTTCTCGGTAATGTCATAAATGATTGAATAAAGCAGACTATGTTCATCATCCCGCAATGGAGTTGAATGGACCTCCACCCTCCGAACATCCCCGTTTTTCAAACGGTGGCTAAAAATGAATACGTTTTTATCCCGACGATGGGCCCGATCCATTTCCGCATCAATGATGCTGCCGGGCAGGATGTTTATCTCACTGATGAGCATGCTCGTGATTTCTTCATATTCATAACCATAAAATTCAAGAGCGGCCTGATTTGCGTCAATGATAGCACCACTTTTCGCCTGGTCAATGATCAACATAACGGCCGAATGATAACGAAACATTTCATCCAATCGCTTTTTCTCGCGAATAAGTGCCGCATTCTTTTCCTCCGCATCCTTATTCAGCCTGGTCATGGTGCGGTTTGCAGCATTTACTGGAAAAACGATGAAGAACAGGACAATGGGAATCAATACTGAGGCAAGCAGAAGATACTCTGATATTTCAGCATATCGTTCAGCAGTAACGGTTGGGTACAATCGATAGAAATACGGTTCAACAAACTCGAAGATGATAAGATCTTTGAGAAACTCTCCCAGAACAATGTAGACAATAACTCCAAAAATAATCTTCGTGTGGGAGAGTAACGGGATTTCTTTTTGTGCAGTGGGCTCAGCCATTACTTTTTTTGAAATGTGGCTTGATTACCTGATCGAAGTTAACATGGGAACCACGCACGGTCTGTTCTTAACGCTACAGACAAATTCATCTTCTCTGATTATCTCACCAGCTTCAGCAAAAATCAATTGCTGCGTTTTCGTTTTGTTTTGTGTTCACAACGCCTGCACCAAAAGCGGGAAGTGAAAAACAACGATTGGGAAACGTTAGAACCGAAGTCGGAAGAACCTGATCAGAAATGGTAGAACCAGCAAATCCATTACAATAGCCAGGGATATGGCCAATACCATGAGCGCCCCAAAGTGACGAATCGGTGTAAAGTTGGAAAGTATGAAAAGTCCGCAGCCTGATGCCATGACTGCAGAGGTAAAAAGCAGCGCCCGGCCGGAACTCCAGATAGTCTGCTCTAATGCTGACTCTATGGACTGTTCCCCGCTGATTTCTCTTCGGTACCGGACCAGGATATGAATGGTGTTATCAACCGCGATACCAATGGCAATCGCACTGATCATTGCCGTGGCAAAATTAAGCGAAAGCCCGAGATAGCCCATCAGTCCCATGGTCAAAATGACCGGTAGCATATTGGGAACCATCGAAACCGCGGCAGCCTTAAGCGAACGTAGTAACCAGATCATCAACACAAAAATAATAACCAGGGTGATAAAGAATGAATCGGTCAAGCTATCAATCACCGAACGGATCTGATCATTCATACGGGTCGAATCCCCGGTGATAATCACCTCGATATCTTTGTTAATTTCTGTGTCAAGAAAGTGTTGAAGATCGTCAATAAGTTGGATCTGTTCTCCAGTGCCATCAATCGTTAATCGAGCACTCACTCGTGCCGTCATTCTATCTTTTGAAAGCAGTGATGAAAGTCCACTTGAGTCCGGGTTTTGGCCAAGAAAAAAGAGGCTTTCCGCAACAAATCCCTCCACATACTCAAAATCGAGAAAGAAATCAGAGGTACCCTCGAATTTTGTATACATCCAGTCAAACAGATCAGTTATGGCCAGTACGGTACCAACGTCTTCTCGGTGCTCCAGAAATTTGTCAATTTTAACAATTTCCACTAACCCCCATTTTTCTTCAAAACAGGCCGGATCGTCCTCCTCATTTTTCTGAGGACACTGCAATTCCAGTTCAACCGCACTGAAACCAAGCAGCTTTTCCTGAAGTACACTAAGTCCTTCAATGGACGGCGCTTTTTTTGGCAGAAATGAAGTCATTGAGGTCTCTACCCGAATCTGGGATAGTCCTGCCAGGGCAAGAAAAAAAAGCATCACCATCAGTACCATGACTTTTGACCCGTACCGCTGATTAAGCAGAAGCGCCGCTTGAATAAATCGGGAGAAAAGCGAGTTCTGATACTTTTCCTGTACCTTGGTTCCGGGGAGTTTCAAAAACGAAAGAACCACCGGCATCAATAGGGATATCAGAACATATCCGAGCATAATCCCCACCGCAGACCAAATACCAAGCTGGCGTATATTTGAGAGTTTGGATACCGTTAGCGTAGCAAAAGCAGCTGCGGTTGTCATTGAGGTCAGGAGACAAGCGGTCAGCATATTCCCCATGGTAGAGAGAATAACCTCCCGACGGTTAGCACTGGCTCGTGCATGTTCGTAATAGTGAGTCAGTACATGAACGGCATCTGAGAAGCAGACAATGGCAATCATTGAAGGTAGCATCGCGCCCACCGAACTGATTTTCTCTCCTGATAGTGCCATGAAACCCAGCGTCCATCCTACCGCAAGCATGGTGATGCCGAGCGGCAGCATCACACCACGAATGGTCCGGAAAGCGAAATAGAGCAAGATTGTCATGATCAGCCAGGTCAACCAGAAGAATGTCTTAAAATCTCGCTCAACCGCCGTTGCACTATCAGTCAACACAGGAGAAATTCCTGTAATATGCGTGGTGATACCAGCGTGCGCAAGGGTTTCGACCAGCTTTTCGATCTCCGAGATTACTGAAATAGCCAGTGATGAGCCTCTGGTCAGCGGTGGCAGGGTGATCGTGATGACAGTCATGGTTCGATCGGCCGAGATCAAGATATCAGCCCAGAGCGGATTTGCTCGAATAACTTGGAATTTTTCCTGAAGGACAGCAGGATCGCGAGGGATAGTTTCAAACAGTTTGGCCATACTCACCTGGCCATATTCATCAAATACCGCATCCTCGACTGTGGTTATTGACTCAACTTTTCGAACGCCCTCAAAAGTGCTAATTCCCTCTGTCAGACGCTGAATCAGTTCTAGATTATCATGAGTGAGAATATCGTTTGCTTGAATTACCAGCAGGAGCAACTCTCCCTGACCGAATTTATCGGCCATTTCAAGTAAGTCCAACCCTGCCTGATCCTCGGTTCTCTTACCACCCTCACTGGTCTGGTCAATCAGTATGGTTGGGTTCTTGATAAAAGGAGAAAGTGCGATGAGGGTAATAATGCCGACAAGACAGATCACCCCAAACCGAAAGCGAAGCAGTAATTGCGTCAGCTTATATGGAAACGCTTTTTCCACCATAACCGTGTACTACTCTGCACGTTGCAAAAGTTGGGCCCTGAGCTTTTCCAGCGCCTTGGCACTCGGTCTGACCCCCACATCAAGGTTTTCCAGTGATTGTTGGAAAAAAGACGGCCACTGCTCTGCAAAACTGTTCTCTGGCTCGGCAAAGACAATTCGATATCGCTGCAAAACTTTTACCGCCCCGGTGGAACGATCGGAGAGCGCATTGCTCATCAATAGAGAGAGCTTCTTGATACTTTCGGTCAATTCTCTGCGCTGTCCATAACTCAGTTCATTGAAACGACCATCTTCGATCAACCAGATTCCATATGAGTAAGCAATGGGATAGGGAAAGATATGTTTCATCCTGGTATGCCATCGTTTCAGCACCAATAAAGGCAACGGAGAGATCAAGCCATCGATCTCCTTACTTTTTAACCCCATCAGTACTTCTTTGGGATCATTCATTGATACGGTCATCCCAATCCCACTGATTCCGGACGTGGAGACGGAGTCTACCGGGGGCACCCAGATGGTCTGACTTTGCCAATCTGAAATGGTTGTCAGTGGCTTTGCTGAGACGAGATGCATGAAACCGAAACCGACGATCTTCAGTGCGGTGAAAGAACCGTCACTCAAACGTTGTAAAACAAAGGGGTCGAGTGCTGATCTAACCGAAGCAACCTGGTTCTCAGAGATGAAAGTAAAAGGTAACCCGTATAATAACCCATCGGGATCAAGCCCGAGTGTTCTAAAGTCATGTTCTACAGCTAAAAGGCCGGCCAATTCTCCTGAAACAGCCATGTCGGCAAGTGAGTCATTCTGGTCTTTGACAAAACGCAATGAAATGGTCAGACCCTCTTCAGAGTCTTGATTAATTCGTTGGATTTCCTCGAACAGGAGCGTATGCTCCCTGGTATTTTCTGGAAAGGGTACTCCCAAGGTGAGATCACCATCAGATGAAACTGCAGGCTGAACATCCAAACTGAACAAGAGCAGGAGTATGATCCAAAGCGTTCTCATCTTCAATTCCCTCCTACCTTACAGCTCTCATCTTCGACCAGCTCTTTCTTTATCCTTACCGCTTCTTTCATTGCATATTCGTTAAACAAGGAAAACGCCGGATCGTCAGGAACACCCTTATTGATAACATCAGAAAGGGTTGCACAGCTTTGGGCATGCTTACCATCATTTTTCAGCCAGAGTGCAAAAAAGACGCTCGGCATGATGTTCTGCTCACCGGCAGCTTCTATCGCCCTACTAAAATGACGGTTGATTGTTTCACGCTCAGCCATTTCCATTGCGGCGAGCACTGCCAGGTACATGGAAGCCATACCCTTACGATAACCCGGCTCTAATGCAACCACCCGCTCCATAATGAGTTGGATGATCGGCAGATCTGCAATGGCATCCATGTCATCTTTTCGAACCCGTATCCACTCAAGCCATACCTCACCGATTATATACAGTGGCTCAAGATCAGCAACGGTGGCATTCTGAATTACTTCCTCAAACAGTGGATAATCAATCATCCTGCCATTCTCGAAGACCGGAATCGTTGTGGCAGCCGCTTTCATTGCATATTCCAGTGCCGTGTCTGTAATCAACAAAGCTCGTTCAGGCTGCTCAACTAATTGAATGCCATAGAATCTGTAGAGTTGAGCCGCCGCCTGTAGAAGTGTCGGATCATCAGGCGTCTTGGCAAGCATTGATTCGATCATGATGATATAAGTGGGCAGTGCGTCCTGTACTATTTTCGAATCCGGCACCCTGCTCATGCCCTTGAGGATATCATCCACGGAAGAAGAGAGTGGAAACGAGCAACCTGATAGCAACAAAAACAACATCAGGCTAGTTACTCCTTGCTTATAGATGTGGTTTTTTAATTTCTTCATGGTAATCAGAGAAAATATTGAGCGTTCATGCACTGCCTTTTTTCTCGAGATAGCCGGCACCCAGGTAGAATACAACCCCCGGCAATCGTACGATTAGCAGGCCCAAGCGTACTATAAACATCAGCTCTGCGCCATGTATATATCCACTTCTTGTAAAGGCCAACATCGAGATGGATTCGCCAAGACCAAGTCCTCCCGGGGTAATCGGAATACCATTGGCGATCATCACAAACGGAATGTGAACGGCCGCAACAGAGAAATCGAGCGGGTGAGTAATCACCATACCGGTAATTTGAAAACTCAGGGCCATAAACACAGCGGCAATGCAGGAGAAGAAAAACGCCAGGCAAATCCAGAACGTCATCTCTTTTGCCGAAAGTTGAGGGGAATCATCAGAACCTGATGCGGACTGTTTCTTCTGAGCTGTTTTATAGATAATCCCTGCCGTTACAAACATGGTAACAACACAGGATATGACCAAAAACCACAGATGACTCGATGAGAGTATTGTGGGATCCCAGAAAAATACACTGAAAAGTGCCAGCATGAAAAACGCACTTAAGGCAATAAGTCGGTCGAGCAATACCGAACTGATGGTTTTGACCTTCGCATTAGCCACATCTTTAGTGATGTAATAGAAGCGCGCTGCTTCGGCCCCAAGTGTACCTGGAGTCACCATCTGGAAGAAGTGGCCGATCCAGGAATAGACCAGAATTCGCCCCGGGGATAGAGTAATGCCATTGAGACGAAGCAGGCACCACCAGCGCAACCCCTGGAAAGCTAAAGAGACGACCAGGGCGGCCAGAAGCGCCATGAGCCATCGCGAGGGCTCAAGGTACAGAAGTGTATCTAAGGAAAGTTTATTCTGAGAGAAAAGCCAGCCAAGAGCGGCACACGCAATGCCGCTCTTTACAAGGAAAATTCCAGTTTTACTCAATGGCTGGTATAGAAGCGGGATGGTTAGTTTTCGCGGACACTGGCCACAAAATCACTGACACCTTTCTCAGTAATTTTACAGGTTCGGTCATTGCCATCGCACACTGCACCGCGAACACCAATAATGTCACAACCTATATCGTATACCATTCCCATATGCTCTTGCCTTACCGAGCCGGCAAGTGCGGTCTTCAGACCGTATTCATGGGACAGGTTGACAAAATCTTTCAGTTCCTGAACAGAAAGATTATCAAACAGCGTAGAACCATCTTTTATTTTGGTATCCAGCATTGCGACATCAGAACCTGAATCCTTGGCTACTTTGACGATATCCATGGCGGAAACACCACCAAATTTTTTGAAATCGGCATAGCCACACGCCACTTTGATGATATCCTCAGAGACCATATTAATGGCTTTCACAGAGGCACTCATCATTGCCAGGGCTTCTTCGTAATTTGTCGCACCATAGAGACCAGCTTTCAGGTAATCGGCTCCGCAATGGGCCGCTCCATAAGAGGCGAGTGCAATGGTTCCGGGGATATTCGGCAGATCGCCTAGTGCCGCACTGCAGAGTACCGGCTCATCCTTAAACTCTTCGCAAATCGCTTTGGTAACCCATGGACCCTGTGCACCAAGTGACCCTTCTTTGACATTTTTAATGTCAACAATGTCACAACCACCTTTTACTACGATCCGTGCTTCCTCAAGGGAAATCGGACTGATAAGAACTTTCATACAGGCACCTTCCTCATAAATATCGGTTTAAAAAACTTGCAAAATATATGCGGTTTCATTTTTCATGTCAAGGCTTTATCAAGGGTGACTTAGACCCTGCAAAATCGCTGGTTTTATGCCGGTTTAACCAGTGATCGAAAGTACTATTATTACTGCGCTACCTCCTTCTCATTGTAACTATTATTTCTTTTTTGTCATTATGCTATCAGCCGAAGTCAATGCGATCTGGCTGTCTATATCAAGCTGGCGACCCGTTCAGTTTTATGCTACGTTCTCTGGTCTGAATCACCGTTTACCAGATCCCAAACTCAATGTAACTGTCGAGTTATGCAAATTGGAACACTGGTTTTTCTCTGGTTCAATATTTGTAATACTATACATCGGCAGAATATCAAACGGATAAAAGCATGAAATCCATACTGAGTGAGAAAATCCGCAACTTTCTAATAATGGCAAGAATTGAACTTGCCGGATTTTCCTTCGTTGCTGTTCTTGGTGCGATGACCATAACAGGCCGGTCAATCGCACTGTTTGATGTAATTGCCCTGTTTATCTTTAACTGTCTCCTGGTAATTTTCGGTTTTGTACACAACGATTATGAAGATTATGAAATTGACAAAAGACTTCCCGAGCTGCAACACAGACCCCTGGTCAATGGTTCGATATCTTTACAAAGCGCATTTACAAGCTCGATTCTACTTCTGCTCATCGCCATTGGTGGTGCTTTTCTACTCTACAGTCCGAAGGCAGCACTCCTGCTCAGCGGTGCCCTTTTTCTAGCCGGGGCCTATAACAAATATTCCAAAAGTCTGCTGGGTGCTGATCTTTTTTATGGCATTTCAGCCGGTGCACTTTTCTTGTTTGGTGCAGCTGCGGTGCAGGAATCGAGCGACTCATTCACGTTATTCACTCTGGCAATGGCTCTTGTCATGGTTCTGGAGCATCTTTTCTTTAACATTGCTTCCGGACAGCTCAAGGATGTCCACTTTGACCGTACCGCCGGGGTAAAAACGCTGGCGGTTGCCTTGAGTCATGTAGAGGATGACATAACCGTCATCCATACTTCGTTCAAAGTGATTTGTCTGAGTATAAAAATAATTACCTATGGAACGATCTTTTCCCTGTTTTTCTTTTCAATCCTGCCCATGATCACCTGGCAGTTCGTGCTTCTGCTCTTTTTTTCCGCAGGTTCTTTTGGTCTCACCCTCAAATTGCTCAAAACACCAGTGGAGGAGCGGGAAAAGATCCTGGAATACTCACGCAAGCAGGAGATGTTTTCAAAATCCCTGATCCCGATGGTTTTACTCCCTGAAATTGGCATAACCTGGCTGTTGCTTTTCACTGTTGGCCCTATCATCTGGTTTTCATTTTTCAATTATCTGCTCAACCGTGAATTTCTTGGCAATCCCAAAACCTTCTAAGCAAATAGAAAATGGATAAAGCAGCAACCCCAGCGGCACGGTTCGCCAAAAAAATCAAATCATACCTGGCTTTTGGCATCATACAACTGCTCCATGTCCTGCCAGGTTCTGTATTGAGAAACAGTGCCCAATTTGGTCAGTCGATGGAGTTTCACTGGTGGCTCAAGCGACATTTCGGATCCCATCACGCCTCCTTTGCCACCCGGGAGAGATTATGGGAATCCATCTTGGCTGATCTTGCGCCCCAGCAGCCTTTGTGTTGTTTTGAGTTTGGCGTTGCCTATGGTTATACAACCCGTTGGTGGTTGAGCAGATGCTCCACCATCAGCCGCTGGTATGGCTTTGACACCTTCACCGGGCTCCCTGATCCGTGGCTTGAGTTTGAGCAGGGTTCCTTTGATGCAGGGGGGCGCCCACCTGATATAAACGATAAACGGCTTGAGTGGGTCATTGGCAGACTTGAAGAAACCCTGGATGAGGATCGATTTCAGGCGATGACCAGCAGTTGTCCTGCAGAGGGCCAACTGATCTTTTTCTTTGATCTTGATCTGTATGGCCCGACCCGTCATGCCATTGATATCATCCTTCCCCATCTGCGCAACGGTGATATCCTCTACTTTGATGAAGCCGCCGACCTAGATGAACGACGTGTACTCATAGAGACAGAAGAGCTGCACAGTGAAGGGTTCAGCCTGATTGGCTCAACCCCGCTGGCATTAGCATTACGGAGAAACGAATGAACAAGAAGGTTGTCCAGATTATCGCTCCCTGCTGGGTTAATAAAGGTGATAGATTAATGATCGATTCCCTCTATCAGGAACTTGGCCAGGACTATTATTTACCGATACCACTATGGAATATGGTTCCGGCTTCACAGTTCTGGAGCCCGGTTAACTTCTTCAAAATGGGGATGCAGGGAGGTAAACGTTTTTTTCAAACAATGAAAAACGGTAAACCTTCGGTATTTCTTGATGCCTCGGGATACCAGCTCGGAGACCCGTGGGAAAAAATGAGCACCGCGTTAAGTATGCGGCTCACTTTTTACCAGTACTACAAGAAAAAAGGCGTAAAGCTAATCATGCTGCCCCAGTCCATGGGTCCGTTCACCAATCCACTGGTGGCTTCAAATGCGGCGGGCATCCTGCAATTGGCAGATCTGATTTTTGTCCGCTGTGAGGAATCAAGAAAACATGCACTTTCGGTCGGTTGTCCGGAAAAAAAGATCATGCTTGCTCCGGATTACTCGAACCTGGTTTCCCCAGAACCGGCAGATCTTGAAAAATGGCACGACGTGGTCTGCTTGGTGCCCAGTATGCGAATGATGGATAAAACCCCCGGTGACTTAAAGGATAAGTACTTTGAGTCGATGATCCGCTTCACGCAACTGATCAAAGCCAAAGGACTGAAACCCTGTCTTTTAGTCCATCAACAGGAAGATCTCACCCTGGCCCGGCAAATCAACGACGCGCTCGATACACCGGTGATGCTTGTTGATCCCGAACCGCAGGAGGCAAAATCCATAATTGCCTCCTCGCGAGCAATTATCGGTTCACGATATCACTCGATTGTCAGTGCACTCTCACAGGCTACCCCGATAATCGGCACCGGCTGGACTCACAAGTATCAATCATTATTCAATGATTACGACAGTGTCGATTATCTGCTGGCAGACTACACTTCTGCCCGGGCCATAGAAGAAAGTCTGGATAAAGTGCTTGATGAGAATACACGGCCCGCGCTGATTTCCACACTCACCGAAAGAAGTGAAGCGCTGAAAGGACGTACCCGGTTGATGTATCAGCGGTTGAGAGAGGAGATTGAATCGTAATCCATAAGCGCTGCCCGTAATGAACCTTATGGTGACTGGCTATACCATTACCCCGTTTGTCCTTTGCTACCCGTGCGGTTTTTTCCAAACCACATACCGCGCATGCTGTAACTCACCTCCAACTCGTTGCGGCAATTATACCAACAATCCCGGCAGCGGTTCTCTTTGTGCTCCTGACGAAGACGGGCAAGCAGTGTACGGTTATCATCTTCCAGTATATGTCCAATGTGATCTTTCTGGAATTCAGGACACTTGGAGACAAATCCCCGCGGGTCAATATTAATCATATATTTTCCAGCGATACACCCGGGGACGCCTTCAGTAATAGCCTGATCAAACTTCTCGAGAATCACCCGATTGGTAACAAAATGCGGATATTTCTTCTGCAGCGCAATGAGCTTGTCGGAAACCGGTTCCGGGTATTGCAGCGATTGGTCGTGGGTCTTCAGCGCAGAGTAAGCCTGAACCCGAAAGGTGCAGCCAATATCTCTGGTGATCAGGGCGAGCTCCTCCAGGTCAGGGAAGTTATCATGCATCAGGGTGAACATCAAATTCACCTGTGGTCGCCCCTTTACCTGTTCACTCTGAAAAATCTCAAGGGCTTGCAACGCCCGCTGGTAGGCTCCCGGAAACCCTCGCGCTTCGTCATGTTTCGCCGCATCTGCATAATCAAGACTGATCCCGACACCCCATAAACCGGCCTGGATAAGTTCCCGGGCCCGCTCCCGGGTAACCAGAGAGCCATTGGTGGAGATGAATGCAAAATGATGCTGATCAACCGTTGCAATAATTTCGGTAAGATCGCTTCTCATCAGCGGCTCACCACCCGTCATACTGACCATCATCGGGCCGATCCGCGCAATTTTTGCGGCAGCCTCTTGAACCTGAGAGAGGGAGAGCTGATCATGATTGATCTCCTTTCTCCAGACCGAGCAGAATTTACAGCGAAAATTACATTTATCCGTCAATTGCCACGAACACCATACCGGTTTTCGCAGCATGAAGGATTTAAAAAATCCCGAATTTTTCCTGAATTCGCTGAGATATTCTGGGAATGATTTCATGATACCTGCAGAATCAAAAAGCTCAACGCTACTCCCGAATTACCCGATCATCTGATTGAATAAAGGAATAAATCAAGGCAAGGCCCAGGGTATAATTGATAGTTTCATCAACCAGGGGACTATCTTCAAAGGCAGCGCCATGGAGAAAATCAACATTTGAATACCCCCTGACAGAAAAACGATCTGAAACGTGATATTTCAGGTCAAGAGAGATTGAGGCTCCGGCATAGCCGCCATCGGCATCAAATGCGGGGCGATCAGCGGTGGCGAAACGGGGTGCCACATCATAAAAGTAGCCGGCAA
>QZLB01000325.1 GCA_004796425.1 Desulfobulbaceae bacterium
CAATGCAGGATACCGAAGCTGGGTTGAGCAGACTTTATGAATGTCTCGATACCTACAACAATCTGAAGGCTGAAATCATTCCCGATCACTCGAATGTCATAGGCAAGAAGGATCAGTCCAAACTGGCAGGCTTCGAGGAACGATTCATTCAGGCCATGGACAATGACTTCAACTCTGCCCAGGCCATCGGTATTCTGTTTGAAACTGCAAAGACCATAAATAAAATTTTAGGAACCAACCCGCAAAAGATTTCCACCGAAGAGCATCGGTTGCTCGCTGAATGCATAAATTCTCTGCGCTCTGCTGCCGAAGTCATGGGGCTGCTGCGGGAGAATCCCACGGAATTTCTTGCCAAACAGAAAGCTGCCTTCCTGGCCGCCCAAAATATTAGTGAAGATGAAATTGACGAACTTATCGAGCAGCGATACACTGCAAGAAAGGAACAGGATTGGACCAGGAGTGATCAGATTAGAGATAAGTTGCTCAGCTACGGGATTGACCTCAAGGACAACCCTTCCGGTACCACTTGGACGATGAAACGAGATGGAGTCTGACAACAATTTGAGAGAACCAGCTGTTGCGGGGCGTTTTTATCCTGATAGTGCACGAGTGCTTGAACAGACGGTAAATGAACTCATGCCCTTACCGCCAGTGAAAGCACTCATTCCTTCTCCCCATGCTATCATCTGCCCGCACGCTGGATATCTCTACTCAGGCAAACTCGCAGCCCAGACTATCGCCTCGGTAAAAATACCCGAATCGGTCATCCTTCTGGGTCCAAACCACCACGGTCAGGGAGCACCCGTTGCCCTGTCTAAAAGGGACTGGAACATGGTGGATTCAATCGTACCAATCAATCATGGATTGATCGATGCGATGAAAGCTCAAAATTCCGCTATCACCATCAGTGAAACGGCTCACCGATTTGAGCACTCTCTTGAGGTTCAAATCCCGCTGTTACGTGCCTGTCAGCCAGCTTTGAGAATTGCCCCAATGGTTATCTCCCAGATCAGTCTGGCACTCTGTGAGGAGGTGGGTCGGGCGATAGCAACGACAATTATGCAGAGCAAGGAGGATGTCTTAATTGTTGTTTCAACAGACATGTCTCATTATGAATCCAGAGCGGTTGCCTCTAAAAAGGATCAACTGGCTCTCTCGGCAATTATGAGACTAGATCCTGACGAGCTTTACCATACCGTGCGAAACGAAAACATATCGATGTGCGGATATATACCTACTACTATCGCCATTTTTGCGGCTCGATTGCTTGGAAGTAAGGAAGTGCAACTGATTGACTATACCGATTCAGGGGCTGTCTCAGGCGATACTGAGCAGGTCGTCGGGTACGCTGGACTGGTTATCAATTAGCCAACGATAGCAGCTTTTTCTTGACACGTACAGTGGCATAATTTATATATCTCAGTCTCATCACCATCTACTACTGGGGGATGGTCTAATGGCAAGACGGCGGACTCTGACTCCGCTTATCGGGGTTCGAATCCCTGTCCCCCAGCCAGTTGTTTCCGAACTATTTCAATGACAATGCTAGAATCATCTATTTGGATACAATTTATTCCACAATAGCAAATGTTGTCTCGGCCGATTTTGAGAGGATAACTAATCTGAGGATAGTGGTATAGGTTCAGCACTGTGATACCAAAAGTCTTCAACATGTCTGTAGTGGGCTTTCAAATTAAGCGCGGCTACCTGAAATTGATTTGTCTCGAGGGATTTCACAATTGCTGGGTGAAGCTTATATAACTCCTCCAGCGGGATTGATGCGTCAACCACAGAGGCGACGACCTGTTGTTGCATTTGTAATGATTCCCACATACTCATCATTGTTTTGTTGTCCTGGTATTCAATGATCGCACGATGAAATCGGTTGTCAGCCTCACTGAATAACCGTACATCGTTTTCTTTTACGGCCTGTTCCATTTGTGAAAGTGCTTCCTCAAGTTCTTGAGACAAACCATCTCTTTGATTTCCCCGCTCAAGCGCATAGACCTCAAGCGCTTCCCGTAGTTGATACGCCTCTTCAATTTCATCACGATTAAAGGTTCGAACTGCCGCGCCAACATGCGGTATATGTTCTATATACCCAAGGGTTTCCAAACACCTGATCGCTTCTCTAACGGGGGCCTGACTGGTCCCAAGTTCTTGAGCAATTTTCAACTCTTTGAGCCTGTCTCCCTGGACCAACTCTCCCTCTACGATTCGTTTAATCAGAATGTCTTTAATCTGGTCTTTCAGACTCTTACGGTTGATCTTTGTTTTTGACACAATCACACCTTAACGATAATCGATAATAGTAATTTTCAAACATTCCCACTAAGCCAATTCATTCTGCAATATACCATAGGTTTTTTGGCGAGATTTTTCAACTGGCATTATAAATCAAGATTAAGGGTATAGTGATTCTAACCATAGCGTTATGGTCTCGACAGGTCAGACAAACAGGATGAATCTTTCTCAAATACGAGTTATAGATGTTATAGAAATAACAGGACTTACGCAGAGAGGGCTCACCGGTTCTTTCTGTATGTTTCGCCTCTGCTGTTTTGCGACGAATTGGCCTTCTTCCGGCAGCAGAGGCGGACCCTTATTACTTGGAGTATTATTCGAAGATGGTAGAGAATACACATGATACTGAACAATCCCCCTCCCCTGCCCGCAATGTTTCAGATGAATCAATTTTAAAGATTGCCAAGGAAATTGCGGTTAAATTCATCGAAGTTGGTCGTCTGACCCCCTCAACTTTCGATGAAACATTCAGAGAGATTCACCAAACGGTGGAAGACAC
>QZLB01000125.1 GCA_004796425.1 Desulfobulbaceae bacterium
CCTGGTCGATCGACTCAATGTCATCACCAATGTACTGGTTGGCCGTCTTGGTTATCACAATACCCTCCCCACACTCATAAAACATTTCCCTACAGAAGAAAAAGCCCGGGCAATTCTTGCGCTCGCCCGCCTGGAGATGGATCAGCTTGCCCTGCAACGCGCGGATACCCTCTCCGGTGGACAACAGCAGCGAGTGGCAATCGCCAAGGCACTGGTACAGGAACCGAAAATACTTCTGGCAGACGAACCCATTGCCTCACTCGACCCTCGCAATGCCACCAAAGTAATGGACGCCCTGCAATCCATTAATCAGGAATATGGTATTACCGTGCTGGTCAATTTACACCACCTGGAAACCGCCCGAGCCTATTGCGAACGAATCATCGGCATGGCTGATGGCGCCATTATCTTTGACGGTCCGCCTGAAATGCTCACCGATGCCCAGGCTGGTCTCATTTATGGGGTTGAAGGCTCTGAAGCCGGGCTCGACCAGATCTTCGATCTTGAGGATCAACCACTCCCCAATTACGCCGTTGCCTAGCAGCGTCGCAATACTTTACGCAGCAGATCAATCCCTCAAATTAGAAAAGGAGACATGCCCATGCGATTTTTATTACCAAAACTGTTTTTTGCCATGGTGGCCCTGACCCTCTGCATCGGCTCACAGGCCAATGGTGCGGGCTGGCAGGAGAAATACCCAACCATCACCCTTGGTGTTATCACCAGTGAAAATGAAGCGGACAGAGTTGAGCGTTATAAACCGGTTCGTGCCTACCTGGAAGAAACTCTGGGTGTTAAGATTAAATGGCGTTCAGCCACTGATTATGCCGGAGTCATTGAGGCCCTGAAATCTGGCAAAATTGAAATTGCCCGGTTTGGACCGGCATCCTATGCCAAGGCCTGGATTGTAATGAACGGCAAGGTAGAACCACTGGTTGGGGAGCTCGATAAAAACGGTGATTTTGGTTACCATTCCGTTGTTGTCGTCAAGAAAGACAGCCCCTACAAAACCATTGATGATCTTAAAGGCAAAAAACTCGCTTTTGCTGATCCAAATTCAACCTCTGGACATCAGGCACCCCGTTATTTCCTCTCTGAAGCAGGGTATGACCCGGATACCTTCTTCGGCTCCACCGCCTTTTCCGGCAGCCACGAGAATTCGGTAATGGCCCTGTTAAACGGTACCTTTGATGCGGCAGCCACCTGGTGGCGTTCAGATACCCGTTCCAATCCGCTGCGCATGGAAGAAAAAGGAATGATTGAACCTGGTCAGTGGCGGGTTATCTGGAAGTCTCCGAGACTGCCTTCCAGCCCATGGGCTGTGCGCGTCGACCTGCCCCAGGATATGCGTGATGATATCCGGGATACCCTCGCTAACATGAAAAAAAATGGTCCTGAAGCATGGCAGGCACTCACCGATGGAAAAGCCAGTGATTTCAGACTGGTCACCCACAGTGACTATGAAGCCATCGTGAGGATGATTGAATACAACCTGAAGAAACGTAAAGACGGTTAGTATTCTTCCACTATCTTTTTTTTTTGCCGCATACTCCGAAGATCGGGTATGCGGCATTATCCGAATGTATGGCTTTCCCATGAATTCACGAATAATAGCCGATGACCCCGTTGCCGCCTTTCAGGCTGCTCATGCCAAGCTACAGAAACAACGACGTTTCAATAACATCTTATTTTCCTGCCTGTTCCTGATAATCACGGCGGTCTCTTTATATGTGGGTGAGGTTCGAATTGACGTCATCCTGTCAGATCTGCCCGGACTGTTTCGATATGTGTATGACACCATCCCGGTCATGGCACCACAGACTGCTCTGGAAGATTTTCGGGAATGGTACTGGGCCTTTCCAAAGTGGCTCAGTCTACTATTTGATACCATCATTATTGCGCTGCTTGGAACCACGATTGGCACCATCGGCGCGTTCTTTATCTGCTTTCCCGCTTCGCGTAATCTGGTCAAAAACAGTTGGGTTTATTTCTTCAACCGCAGGGGTATGGAAATTGCCCGATCGGTACCGGAACTTGTTTATGCCATGATATTTGTCTTTGCTTTTGGTCTTGGACCACTCCCAGGAGTACTGGCCATTGCAGTACATACCTGTGGAGCGCTGGGTAAGCTTTTTTCTGAAGTAAATGAAAACGTCAGCGAACAGCAGATAGAAGGCGTTCAGGCATCGGGGGCGAACTGGCCACAAACCATCAGATACGCCGTGGTCCCGCAGGTCATGCCAAACTTTCTTTCCTATGCGTTGTTGCGATTTGAAATAAATGTCAGGGCTGCCTCAGTCATCGGTTTTGTCGGGGCGGGCGGCATTGGCCAGGAGTTAATGTTTGTCATTCGGCAATTCGTTTACACAGATATCAGCGCTATTGTTCTGATGATCATCGCAACCGTGGCGGTCATCGACATCTCCTGTGAAAAATTGAGGCACCAGATCATTGGTGATGAGGAGTTGTTATGAGTGTAAGAAGTCAGGTTTTAAGTGCTGATGCCTTGGATCAGCTTAAAGCAGATCATTCCCGTATTTTCGTCCTGTCATCACGGGAAAAAATTCAGCGGATTTTATTTTTTGGTTTCGCGTTTATCGTTTTCCTCTATTGTTTTTGGCGCACGGGCTTTTTTGACTTTGCAGCCATTCTCAACGGCCTGACGAAACTCACCGATGTACTCCGTTTCATGTTGCCCCCTGCACACAACGGTTTTTTGGGTGAATTCCTCTATGCCATGCTCGAGACTCTGGCAATGGCCTTTCTCGGTACCCTGCTCGCCAGTATTGCTGCATTACCACTCGGTTTTATGGGTGCCAAAAATGTTATCCCCAACACGTTTTTCCATTTTGGCCTGCGTCGTATCTTTGATTTTATCCGTGGCGTGGACTCACTGATCTGGGCACTTATTTTTGTCAGTGTCGTCGGCTTGGGTCCTTTCGCCGGCATCCTGGCAATCGCTGTCGGTGATACCGGTACGCTGGCCAAGCTGTTTGCTGAAGCCATTGAAAATGTAGAAAAGAAACAAATTGAAGGTATTAAGGCGAGTGGGGCAAATAATGTTCAAACCATGCGCTTTGGTATATTTCCCCAGATTTTCCCCGTCCTGCTAAGCAACAGCCTTTACTATTTTGAATCAAACACCCGTTCCGCGACCATCCTGGGAATTGTTGGGGCAGGGGGAATCGGTCTGCAACTTTCCGATCGAATAAAAATCAACAACTGGGACGAGGCTTCATTCATCATCTGCCTCATCCTGATCACCGTATTTCTCATCGACACTCTGTCCAAGGAGATACGTATCCGGATCATTAAAAAGGCCCATTAATCACCTTAAAAAACATGAGCAACGCTCCAGGAAACCAAGATGAACAACAGCAGTGATTATAAAGATGACATTTTCGACAATGTTCACTCCTGCCAGAAAATATTTAAAGCACTTGTAATGGCCCTGGCTTATCCGGGTACGACGCAACACCTTGATACGCTTGATCTGGTACCAATAGCGACCGATTGCTGTTTCGCGCTCCAGCCACTCATTGCCCTGCTTGATCTCGAAACAAGTCATCATGTTTTTTCAGCAGACACTAAGCTCAAACAAGACATTGAACAGTATCTGGAAATAAATTCGAGCAGCAGTATCTGCCAACCTGAAGATGCTGATTTTATCCTCTGCCTGGATGCGACGGCACGGCCGTTTTACCATCAATTAAGAAGGGGTACCCTCTCCAGCCCCCAACTGGGTACCACGATGGTATATCAGGTCGATAGTTTTAATAACCCGGTTCAGGGCATAGATTCCGCGACCTTCACACTTGCTGGACCAGGGATTAAAACCCCTCTCACAATAACGGCAACGGGTATTGATAGAGAGGAGCCGGCCCTCTGGCATGATTCTCGTCAGGATTACCCCTTGGGTATTGATCTTTACCTGGTCAGTAAAACAGGTGAAATCATGGGTATCCCCCGGTCTGTAAAAATTCTTCAAAGTGGAGTTAATTAAATGGGTTATGTTGGAGTAAAAGGCGGCAAAGATGCCATTCTCAACGCTGAGGAGCTGGTAGAGTACTACCGGTGCCGCAAAGGGGGCACGCCTCTGAAGGTCTCCCAGATAGAGGATCAGATGCGGTTACTGATTGATAAGATTATCAGCGAAGGATCACTTTATTCACCTCGTGTGTCAGCTATTGCGCTCAAGCAGACCGAGGGTGACCCGATGGAAGCATCCTATCTGGTCCGGGCCTTTCGCTCCACCGTGCCACGCACCTGTTTCTCGATACCTGTCAAGAGTGAGGAGATGTTTCTCATTAGGCGAATTTCTTCTTCGTTCCAAAACATTCCGTGGGGACAGGTCATCGGGCCATCACGCGATTATGCGCAGCGATTGATCCGCTTTGAACTTGAAGATGAGACTGAATTCTCGGTAGACCCTCCGAAAAAACATGATGAGTCGGAACTGGATGAGCCGGTGGAAAAGGTGGTGGATTATTTACGCAAACAGGGGTTGATGCAGAACCCCCAGAAAGATCCTGAGCAAAAACCGTACGATATCACCCGACAACCCATTACCTTTCCACTGGACCGGTCAGCCCGGCTCCAGCGCCTCACCCGCGGTGAGGATGGCGCAGTCCTGGCATTTGGCTATGCAAGCTTGAGAGGTTGGGGCTCCGTTCATCCGACCATCGCCGAGGTGCGGGTCGGCTATCTGCCGGTGAAGATTCTTCACCCGTACTGGAAAACTCCCGTTACGGTAGGCAAGGTAATGGTCACCGAGGTGGAGTCGATCTGCAGTTTCAGTAAAACAACCGATCCCACAACAGGTGAGGAGTCCTACATGTTCACCCTGGGGTATGGCCTGGTGTTTGGCCACAACGAGCGGAAGGCGATTGCCATGTCCATATTGGACCGCGCCCTTTGTGCAGAACACCCCACGTCACCAATTGAAGACCAGGAATTTGTCCTCTACCACATTGATAATATGGAATCCCAGGGGTTTATTTCCCACTTGAAACTTCCCCATTATGTCTCTTTTCAGTCAGCCCTGGACCGAATTCGATCCATCGCTGCCAAACGCAATGAGACAGCCACCGATGCTTCAGAGGAAAAAGAACATGTATAATTTTGCACTACTTGATGAGAACTCAAAACGGGAGATACGTCGCTCGGTTCTCAAGGCGATCGCCATCCCCGGGTTCCAGGTTCCGTTTGCTTCGCGGGAGTTGCCAATTTTCTATGGCTGGGGTACCGGCGGACTGCAGATCACCCTGTCACTTATCGGTAAGGATGAAATCTTGAAGGTTTTTGATCAGGGAGACGATGACAGTGTAAATGCGGTAAATCTCAAACGATTGATCCAGCTTACCACGGGCGTCGAGGTAACCTCGGATACTCAGTCCGCAACATTGCTGCAGACACGTCACCGTATTCCTGAGCAGACACTCACGTCCGATCAGGTTCTGGTCTTGCAGGTTCCAATGCCTGAGCCGCTAAGAAAAGTCGAGTCACGAGAAACAGAAACCGCTCGGATGCACGCGGAAAAAGACTATGGGAAAATGTTCGTTAAGCTATACGAGGATGTCCTGCACCATGGTGAGATAACATTGTCATCGGATTATCCGGTACTCGTTTTTGACCGCCACCTGATGGCAACCACGCCCATTCCCCGATGGGATGTGCCGAAACTAGATCAGGCTGAGAATCTCTTTCTGTTCGGTGCCGGCCGCGAAAAGAAGATTTATGCGGTCCCTCCCTACACCGATGTTGAGCCACTTTCATTGGAAGATTACGCTTTTCGAGTGGAGGATTTTTCAAATAAACAATGTGTCTTCTGTAAAAGCACAGAGTCATACCTCAATGAAATCCCGTCTCCTGAGGGAGCGGGGCAGATATATGCCTGCAGCGACACTGACTTTTGTCAAAAAAATAGAAACCAATAGCGTTGGACAAAATGAATCCACTTTTAAGCGTACATAACCTGAAGAAAATCTATGGCGAAGGGTGTGATGACTGCATGGGTCCTTCACCGCGGCCTGGTCCGGACAACCTCTGTCCCATCTGTGGCTCAATTATTGCCTGCACCGATGTCACTTTTGATGTCTATCCGGGTGAAGTGCTGGGTATTGTTGGTGAAAGCGGCTCCGGAAAAAGTACCGTACTGGGTTGTATAAACCTGACAACTCCGGTCAATGGCGGTGAAATTCTCTATTCCAGACTGCAAAGCGGGATCCGGAATATTCTGGAAGTCGATGCCCAGACTCGAAGAACACTGCAAAATATTCATTTTGGTATCGTGTACCAGAATCCACACCTTGGTCTTAATTTTTCGATCAGTGGTGAGGGGAATGTGGCAGAGCGAATGCTCGTTGCCGACAGTCGGAATTTCGCCGCGATTCAGGAAAAAGTCCATAATCTTTTTGAGCGGGTAGAACTGTCTTCTGCACGGTTTAAGGATTATCCCATCAATTACAGTGGCGGAATGCAACAGCGGGTGCAGATCGCCAAAGCACTCATCAACGCACCATCACTGATCCTTTTGGACGAACCAACCGGGGGGCTGGACGTCTCGGTACAGGCCAAGATTCTTGATCTGATTCGCTCAATCAGCCGTGAGCTCAATGTTGCGATGATCATGGTTTCTCACGACATCCAGGTTATTCGACTGTTATGCAAAAGAATTATCGTGATGAAACATGGCAGAATCATCGAATCCGGACTTACCGACCGGGTGATTGATGACCCACAGCAGGCTTATACACAAACCCTGGTCCACTCCACGATTCAATAAAGAGAGAGCGGTAATGAATAAAGAACATGTTTTCCAAATACTAATGGAGGCCGATGGAGCCGATATCAGCCAACTGGCTGAGCAGCTTCGAACAATCGTAACGCACCGGGTCGTCAGAAAACCCGCTCGGGAACTGGTAATGTTCCAGGCAGAAGAGAGTGTTGAAAAAATCGATTT
The DNA here is from genome assembly GCA_004796425.1 of Desulfobulbaceae bacterium. Classification (GTDB taxonomy): domain Bacteria; phylum Desulfobacterota; class Desulfobulbia; order Desulfobulbales; family Desulfocapsaceae; genus MADRE3. The sequence continues at coordinate 6,962 of QZLB01000125.1, forward strand.
CAACGTTGGTGAGATCCTGGTAACGACCGCACACGTTCGTGTTGGTGAGGTGATCGGCTTCAGCATGGTGATGGATGACAATGAAGCAAAAGCGCTGGATTGTGCACTGCTGATGGGAATATATGAAGCACAACTCCCCGAAGCTGATCAGATTGTGAAACTGGTAAGAATCCTGCAGGACAAACAGATGAGTCGACTACGCGAAGAACGGGAAATTGTTAGTTCAACCCGCGTCAATTTCGAAGTGATGGGCGGCCAGGATCCGAACATCAAACACAATTCAGAACTCTAACAGGATGAATACAATGCAGCCACATCTAGAAGTGATCAACCTCAGTAAAGTCTTTCATATGCATGTCCTTGGCGGCAAGGAGATTGTCGCTTTTGAAAATATCAGTTTCACTTTACCCAAAGGACGCTTCCTCGGCGTTTCCGGGAAAAGCGGATACGGAAAGTCATCTTTGATTAAATGTATTTACCGAAACTACAACGCCACTTCTGGAGAAATATTGTTCTATGACGACAACGGAGGCTCTATCGATCTTACCCAAGCTCCCGATATTGAAATCATCGATATTCGTACCAGAAGAATGGGGTATGTCAGCCAGTTTTTTCAAACGATCCCACGGGTCACCACCATGAATGTGGTGATCGAACCGTTGATAGACCGGGGCTGGAAACGGGATGATGCGATCGACCGGGCTACCGAATTATTTACCATTTTTGATATTCCCAAGAACCTCTGGGATGCGTTTCCCTCAACATTCAGCGGTGGAGAAAAACAGCGTATCAATCTGATGCGCACGCTGATTGACAGTCCGGAATTGTTACTGCTGGATGAGCCCACTGCCAGTCTCGACAGAAAAAACCGCACCATCATTCTTGATATCGTTAAAGAATTGAAGAAACAGCATATTTCCATCATTGGTATTTTTCATAACCCCGAAGAACTGGAAATGCTTTCAGATGATATTCTGGTGCTCGACCAGGGAGAACCGGAACGGGAGATTGAAGTTCCGGAATACCGAATCACCAATAATACCTTTGCCTTTCAGGTTTAATACCATGCACAACCAACAGATACTCCATAATGCACGCCTGGTCCTTGCCGATTCGGTTGTTTCAGGATCACTGGTCATGGACGAGGGAAAAATCACCGAAATTGATTCCCAGAACTATTCCGGTCCTCAAGGCATCGACTGCGAACAAGATTACCTGATTCCCGGACTCATCGAGATGCACACCGATAATCTTGAAAAATATTTTGTACCCCGTCCAGGAATTTACTGGCCATCGGTCAGCGCCGCTCTGATTGCTCACGACAATCAGATCTTCAACGCCGGTATTACCACGGTTCTTGATGCCGTTGCGCTGGGTTTCACCGATGAAACAAATTTTCGCAGTAAAATCCTTGATGCATCGGTCAATACGATCAAGTACGCCCAGGAAAACAAGATGGTACGGGCAGATCATTACCTGCACTTCAGATGCGAGCTCCCCAGTGAAACCGTTTTTGAATCATTTGCCTCCCATGCCAATAGCCCACTGCTGCGTCTCGTATCAGTGATGGACCACACACCGGGACAACGGCAGTGGTCTAACCTGCAAAAATGGCGGCTTTACCATTCAGGCAAAAAATGGACGGATGCCGATGCCCAGGCAGAAATCGATAAACGGGCACGGCTGCAGGAAAGTCATGGTGACCAGAATCGCCGGGATATTCTGGCACTGTGCCAGGAACTGGAGCTACCGGCTGCCAGCCATGATGACACGTTACCTGAACATTGCGTTGTGGCACGGGAAAGCGGCATAACCATCTCCGAATTCCCAACTACTCTGACTGCTGCACGCAAAGCCCGTGAACTCGGTATGACGATAATTATGGGAGCGCCCAATATGGTTCGCGGAGAATCGCATTCAGGAAACATTTCCTCTCATGAGCTCGCTGAAAACGATCTGCTGGATGGTTTTTCATCGGACTATATGCCGATCAGCCTTTTGCATTCAGCCTTTGTACTCCACCAGAAATTCTCCGTACCGCTGCCCAAAGCCCTTTCAACGATCACCTCAAATATAGCTGAGATGGTCCATTTAGATGACCGTGGACGTCTTGAGGTTGGCAAGAAAGCAGATATCGTGAGGGTGCGTGTTGAGGATGGCTTGCCCGTTGTTAAAGCGATCTGGAAAAATGGTGCCATGATGCTCAATAGTTAGATCGCAGGTATCACGTACTGGGAATCCCTGGCGCTGTATCTGGGCCCAACACTAATCTGGCAACCCCGTTCGTAATGAAGGAGATTTGAAATGCTTGCCTCACTTACCCTGGAATATACCATCAATGGCAGTCTGCTTGATCGGTTGGCATCGATGAGAGCGGCCGGGTTTCACGCGATCAACCTCGGGACTCCACACACCAGACATCTGCTGAGCACGAGCCTGTCGGAAACCAAGCAGATGAAAACACAGATCAGGCATCACGAGCTGGTTGTCGACTGGGTGCACGCACCATATCGCTCACCAATACTCTATGACCGTGATCATAAACTGTATCACCTGTCGGTGGCAGCTTTAAAAAGTGCGGTCTTGATCTGTTCTGAACTTGAAGCCCGCTCCCTTATTGTCCATCCCTTCGGCCTTGAATTCCCGCCAGACATTGACCAACTGCCTTCAATAGAACAACTGGCTGAAGCCCTTTCTGTTCTGGTCGACTACGGCAAAGTGCTCGGCGTGGAAATCGGCATAGAAAATATCAATGAACCATACTCCTCAGCAATTCTTCCAGAACTTCTGACCCGCGTTGAAGGGCTCAAATTCTGTCTGGATACCGGCCATGCCCACCACTACAACGTATGGGATCACTATATTGTCCCGTTCATTGATAAAATCTGCGCCTTGCATATCCACGACAACCATGGTGACAAGGATGAACACCTGATACCAGGCGATGGAACCATCGATTACCTCCCGTTGCTCAAAGCGCTGCGGGCCAACGGATATAATGGCTACCTGGGCATTGAGTGTTTGCAGAAAACGAGCAACTACCCCGGCGATCACCCTGAACTGGCAGTGCTTATCAAAAAACGGATGGATAGTCTGCTCAGTCAGATTCAATAGAGCGTTCTCAACCGATACGCCAACAATCAGCCTCGATCATACTTGGCAATAAAGGCCGCCGCATCAAGGGTACGGAAATCCTCCAATCGCTCCTGCAGCAATTCATGCTGCCAGTCCCACCAGCGAATTCTCAGCAACCCTTTCTGAACCTTCTTTGGAAACCGCGGACGGATGATTGTGGCGGCGACACCGGCAACAATAGTAAAGGGCGGGACATCCTTGCTCACCACAGCCCCTGCCCCCACAACCGCCCCGTCACCAATCACGACACCTGGTAAAATGGTTGCCCCATGGCCGATCCACACATCATTGCCAATAGTAACCGGAGTTGAGCGCCGCCAATCAAAAAAACTATCGTCATCCTCACCTAAGTTGAACTGCGCACTCCGATAGGTGAAATGATGCAGGGCGGCACGCTCCAACGGGTGATTGCCCGGATTAATTCGAACCTGGGCAGCAACTGAACAGAATTTGCCCATCGTGGTGTAAATGATATGACAATCATTGACAACATAGGAATAGTCTCCCAGGGTTGTCTCCGATATTTTCGTTCGCGGGCCGATCTCAGTCCAACGCCCAAGTTTTGAATCGGTCACGACCGCATCTTCATGGATTGAAGGGGCTTCCTGGAGCTTTTTGGTTTGACTCATTATATTTTTTGTCATAGGTATCCTCCGGTCATCAAAGATCGTCGTATTCTCGAAAAGTAACGGATACAAGAAGTGGATAATATTTAGACGGCTTCATTGCGAATTATGCGGTTTTCCTTACCTGGAAGCTTATAAATAAGAGGTTTGTTAAGCATTACACTTGGGTTACTGTTTCATTAATCAAATTACATTGCGTACGTACAGTTAACGGCGACATAACGTTGCAACCTACTCCTTTCTATGCTAGTCAACCTGCATTCTTCACCGCAAAATGCAGGTAGAACTTCCAGGCGCTCCAAGCTAGCCCTCATTGGCAAAATCACTTTACCAGCACGAATCAATCATGATACCCTTCAATAACTCCGGCCTGTGCCGAAGCTCAATATCTTAATAGCAGAGGAGATGCTTGATGTTCATGATGATCCTTTTATTCACTTCGCTGCCAAAATACAGTCCTCTTCTTACCCGTCTGATTGGGCCGTTTTCCTTTTTGGTAGCTCTTGTCGGCGTTACGGTAATTGATAGTGTGGCGGTCGAGCTGAAGTATGGTTCGCTTGAGGGAAGCATCCAGTTGCACCAAGAGCAAAATATGAATAATAGTGAACCTGATAGCGGCTTTCTCAATGGGCTGGTCGAGCTGAAATACCAGACTGACCACCTATATAATTTCAGCGCAAATGTGGGTATGCATGGAGGGTTTAATCTGTGGGCAATGAATGAGGATGATGGGCAGGACGCTCAAGGTGAGCTGCTTTCACAACTCAATGTAGCGTATGAAAATGACACGATACAAGTCATATTAGGTCGGCAAGAGTTAGAGATGCTTTGGCTCGAAGATTATCATGAGGCACTCAGACTCTCTTATCAACCTTTTGAATCACTAGGTGTACGTGGTGGTTACAGTACCAGGTTCGCTGAAGCTGATGTCGACGGAATTAACGATTTCGAAAATATTGGTGATCATGGTATCTGGTTTCTCGAACTACATCATTCGAATGATCGATTCCCCGCCACCTTTAGTCCTTATCTATTGCACATCAGAGATGTCCATACCGCATACGGTGCTACGATGGAGATCAGTCAGGAGGAGCACTTTCGCCTCGTTTTTGGTTATGGATTCTCGGATTCCAATAATCCTGAATTTGAAGATGGCTTCATAGCCAATACTGAGTTGGGCCTGTATTTCAATGATTTACAGTTTGGAGGAGGTTATATTCAGACCGATAAAACAGGCGGCTCAGGTTCACTTGATCTGCTTGGTGATCGCATCAATCCGCTTGAAGAAGGGAACCTTATCTTTGAACCAGACGCTCGGACGCCTTATGCGATAATAGGATACAGTCAGTGGGGTGTTGACTGCTCAATGGTTTTTGCAAAAACAGAGACAGGGGAATTATCAGAAACGGAGTTTAATCTTAATCTAGCCTATCAATTTGCTGACTCTTTTGAACCCTTTTCCATTGAATTCCTCTACGCAATTATCGACAGTGGGGCGCGTGAGGAAGACTATAATAAATTCTTCATCACACTCATCTATGAATTTTGACACAGAAGGTCAAGATATCATTCGTCTCAACTGCATGTAAGGATACTCGCGCCGAAAAGGAGTATTAGGCATGTTTGTTGGACCATCAACCACGCAATCTGAAATTATATGATTACTGTTTTTTCTGAAATGTTTGATTACCACGCACCTGATAAACCTCTGAGGATACAGCACACGGTAATCTTGGATAATCAGAGACGTTTTTAATTTGTTTCGACACTAACCGCAGACCCTAAATGTGAGTGACCAGGAAATATGTTACACGTTGGAATCGGTCAGGCTGAAGGTACTGACACCAGAGAGTGCGTTGAAAGGGCAATAAAAGAAGGGACTGCACAGCTTCGCACCACAGAACCGGACGCGGGAATCGTCTTCGCCGGACCTCATTTTGACCATCTCCTGATGCTTGAGATAATCAATGACTCTTTTACCGATATCCAGCTGGTGGGTTGTTCTACCGCCGGTAATTTTTCTTCACAACACGGAGCCAGCGATGATGCGATTACGCTTATATTTATGGCTTCAGAGACTATTTGTTTTGCGGCGGGAGCTGGAAATAAACTTGCTACAGACTGGCAGGCTGCCGTTGATCAGGCCATCGTTTCTGCTACCGGTTCCCTTGATGAGGCCCCTTCCTTGTGCTTGACGTTTCCGAACGGATACGCTGTTGACTTCGAGCCCGTCCTGGAGCGCCTCGACACCAAGCTTGGTCCATGTGAGGTGTTTGGCGGACTCTCGGGAATCCTGTTCAGTGAACCATCTGAGATGCTGCAATTCTGCGGTCGGGAAGTGATGAGAGATGGCTTGCCGATTCTTCTCTTAGGAGGTCCCGTTTCTTATCGATTTGGCATTGCCAATAGCTGGCGACCAGTTGGCAAGCGAGCACTGGTGACACGGTCCGATGATCGGATCGTTCATGAGATTGGCGGGTTCAAGGGGGTGGACTATTACCGGCACTACCTCGGTTATCATGAAGAACCTGCACGGGAATTCAACCTGGCCGTCTATAGCCGTTCCGGTTCAGAATATTACATGAGCTCGCCGATTCAATACAATGAAGACGGGTCCATTACTTTTACCGGCCCGGTACCAGAAGGATCAGAAGTGCAACTAACCGAAGCGATCAGGGAGGATCTGATCGCGGACACCCTCCAGACCAGCGCCAGTCTCAACCACCCCGAATCCGCCTGGAAACCGGCACTGGCACTGAATTTTTCGTGTGGTTACAGAAAAACCATTCTGGGAACCTCAGTTGATAAGGAACTTGAAGCATTCAAGCAAGAGTCCGAGGCTGGTTTGCCGATTGGAGGGTTCTTCAGTTTTGGTGAAATCGCCCCCCTCAGCTCAGGTCAACCCAGTGTGGTCCAGGGAGCAACGCTTATTGCGCTGCTGATTGGACCGCGATCAGCTGAGTTATCCCCATCTGTTGATTTGAAGCTGGAAAAACCTGACCCATCGTTTGGTACGGAGATACGTGATCCTGAGTTTCTCAAACGCAGATTGATACGATCTGAAGCATATCGACAACGACTTGAATCACTAAACGATTTTACCACCAAACTCCATCACCAGATGATGGGAGAGCTGGAGAACGCCAGGCTTGAGATTGAACGCAAGGAGATGAAGCTTCGGGAAAGTGAAGAAAAGTTTCGGCGAATTGTCCAGACAGCTGGTGAGGGCTTTATACTGATGGACGAGTCATTTATCATTATCGATACCAACCAGGCCTTTTCTCTGTTGTCTGGTTATAACCATGATGAACTAATGGAACGATCCATAGTTACATTAGCACACCCCGATGACAGATCATTGCTTGAATCTACCTTCGAACAACTCCTGGAGGCCAAATACCAACGCTTTGAAACACGCTTGGTTAACAGTGAAGGTCGCACGGTTCCGGTTCTGGTCCATTCGAACATTGTCCGAAATGATCAGGGGGGATTGATTGGTGGCATGGCCTTTTTTGCTGATTTAACAGAACAGAAAAAAGCGCTGATGCTTGCAGGCGAAGTGCAAAAGAGTTTACTTCCCCAGGAAAACCCGAATATTTCCGGACTCGATATTGCCGGCCGTTCCATTTCCTGTGATGAGGTTGGGGGCGATTATTACGATTTCTTCTTTCAGCAGGACCAGCCCGGTCAAGCATTTAGTGTCGCGGTTGGAGATATCACCGGTCATGGAGTGGATGCCGCACTCCTGATGTCATCTGCACGGGCATTTTTACGCATGCACGCCGGCAGGGATGATGCCATTGTTGATATCGTTAAAAGCATGAACAATCATCTGGCCGCTGACGTGCTTGAGACCCATCGATTTATGACCCTGTTTTATCTCTCGATATCGGCAGATTTGAGCAGCCTTGAGTGGGTAAGGGCCGGCCACGATCCTGCAATCTTATATGATCCACTCCACGACCGTGTGGAAGAGCTGAAAGGACCCGGTATCGCCCTTGGGGTCAGCCCCGATTTTGATTATCAGGCGATGCACAAATCAGAGCTTCAAAATGGGAGTATCCTGGCCATTGGTACCGATGGTATCTGGGAGACCTTCAACCAGGATGGTGAAATGTTCGGTCGTGAGCGGTTTATGGCACTACTCAGAAGACACGCTGAGCTGCCGGCAGCCGATTTGCTCAACCTGGTGTTTACAGAAGTTGAACAGTTTCGCCAGGGCCGACGATCAGAAGATGATATCACGTTGGTGATTATCAAGATCAAGCAACCATGAGCACAGTGACCCTCCAATCCCGGTGGTTTTCTTAAAAACAGGAAAGGGATTTGACCGATTATGCTCTGACCACCATCTAACTTATCCCTTTTTCCGATTTCACCCATCGAAAGATTCGGTAAAATCTGCTCACACCATCCTCCATTGCAAAAAAGTTACACCACCTGAGCACTCACTACTCCCTCAATATCACAGCACCATTTCACACCTTATAACAGAATTCGTTGAGTCATCTCTGTTGACTGTCAAAGCATTGTGCCCCCTCCTTGATTATGCGTGTTCAAGTTGATAGGCTTTAAGTAGAAATGGCACATAGTGGTGATGCCTGAAATCAATTGCCCGGGGCAGCGAGAACGGGTCTGCATCCTGGCACAACTCAGTCACAAGGAGGCCAGGCCATGCTGAAGGAACGAACAATCAAGGAAGCAATCATCAGGAAGTATCCCTCAATCGGTTATCAGGACAGTCTCATCCTCGCGATCCAGAAAATGGCTGAGTACAATGCTTCGGCCCTCGTGGTGTTGAGCAGAGATACCCTGGTGGGGTTGGTAACGGTGACAGACATCATTCAATGTCTGGCCCAGGAGCAAGATCCTGAAGAGACATTGGTTTCAAGCTTCATGACTCAATGTGAACTCATCTCAGAGCAGGGAACCGTAAATCCGTGCGCCCAACTGGACGAGGAGCAGGACCCGGTGTCTGCCATCAAGGTACTACATGCAGCTGGGGTAAATCATCTGGTAGTTTCTAGCAGCAACGGTGATCCGGTTGGCGTTGTTTCAAGTCTTGAGCTCATCAAGCTCTTTGCTGAAATGTAACATTTGATTAAATTTTACAAAAGAAGGTGGGCTTGCATATACCCCACCCCCTTCAACCCCTGAGGTGTAGAACCAGTTTTCAAAGCCGATTACTACGACTCCGATAATTACAAGACGGATCCGCAAGCGATGAACACAGGCTTTTCTTCGAGCCTCAAATGTACCAATAAGTTGGGCTTTATCAGCGAATTTATCCATATTCTCTCTCATGCAGAAATCTTGGGCCTCCAGGTTCCTATTCGGCTCATCTTCTATTCAGTAATAATAGGTAATAAATTACTGACAAGTCACTGATCTTACAGAGAGGAGAACACGCCACCCAGGTTGGGATTAAGGGACCTACCTGATATTTATAATCTCCTATAATCGTCCGACTCTGGATTAAGGCAGCAGGGTATCAACAGCTACGCCAAAATGATCAGAAGCATAGCAACCATCTTGATCGGCTCTTGTGAGAACGCGTGTTGCGTCTTTGAAATCAGGTAAGCTACCTGGCGAGCGTTTGAGATAAAGAATATAGTCAATTCTTCTTTGCTTCGAAACCTTCGTGACCAGGCTCAAGGTGCCACCTGGCAGGGTTCCCCCACCTGCTCGATAGCAGTCTATTGGCTCAACATCTTCACCGTTCAAATTCATGGTTGGTTGCGTGGGATCAAACTCAAAATTCAGATCACCACAACAGAACCAGTGGCTTCCCCGAGCAGCATCGCTGTTTTGGGCAATAACCGTTTTGAGCTGTTTGAACCGATGTTCATCTTGCCCCACAATATGTGTAAGATGCAGGTTGGTGAGCATTATCAAATCATCACCAGACATCAGTTGCGCGGAAAGGCCGATTCTATCGGGATCATCGGGATGTTCAACCAGTGTATCAACCCATGATCGATGAATCGGATACACGCTTAATATCGCCAGACCAGAGTGACATTGCACCGTTTTCCCCGCTATCTCTCGAGGTTTGTATCGTGACGGACCATACACGTGGTCCATGTCCAAAGCGTCAGCGAGAATGGTGGCCGTATCATAGGTATGGTCGCTGCTCCTAAGAGCTTCCTGCAAACAGACGATATCTGGACGAACCTGCTGTAGCCCGTCAGTCATCAGCTTGAGTCGCCTGGCATACTGACCATCTCCTTTCCAGGTATTTATCGTTACAATACGCATCGCTTTGCGGATATCCTCTTTAACGGTTCCCCAACACCAAATTCAAAGACCGCGATTGGTTTCGTTGCAGAAATAGATCGCAATTCTTCCTTGATATACTCCCAGATTTCGGAGAACAGGTATTGATCGGGATCTCGTTTATTTACGGGGCCATAGATACTGACACCGATCCAATCAACGAAGTCATCGCCGGGATAATAGTGGTGCATTTGATTCCATTTCTCGTCAGGGACGCTGACCGCATTTACATGAAACGCCCAACTCACATTGGTAGCACCATTGGTCCGAAACAACCTGACTATATGTCTATAGGCATCTTTGAATCGCTCTGGACCGTCATAGAGCAAAGGGTCTCCATAACCTGTTGTCTCACCACTGCCATTAAAACGACCGTTCCAGGGAAACCAGTCGCCATTAACCTCAACCCCGAATTCAACAATTATTGGTTGATTGGTTACAGCGGCTGCTTCCGCCCACTGCACCAGATCACGATCATGCTGGCCATCAATGATGGTCTGCATGGAAAAGCGGGGATCCTTTCCTTTTATCTGGTAATGGGACCAGGCCATTAACCTGATAAAAGGGATTGCCCCATGATCACTGATCGTCCGAACCGCTTCAGCAGGAAAATCAATACCATTGCTCCAATCATCACTGAAATAGATCCATGCCAGCTTTTTCCCTGCCAGCGCTTCAAAGTGTGTTATCTTTTGACTGGTGATAACTTCCCGATGATTCTCCACAAAACCGGGGTACGCACAATGATAGACAGCCCCGGGTTCAGGTTCAATTATTTGGTGTGAACTGACGTATACCTGGTCATGAACCCGTGAATCACTGGCATAAGCCTGATACGCCCTTAGTGAAACGGGGGACGAGTTAATCTTCAAGTCAGCATCCCGTCGATACTGCACCCAGGTTTCGTGCCAATAGCACGCCGCCCTGATATCCGCTGAGCCCAGGAGCGTGCGCCCGGCATCCGCAAGCCAACTAGCCTTGTCAATAGCTGCCCCGCTAATCTCGGGTAGCAAAGAGAGAAACCCACCCAGAATGATAACCACCAGGGGATTGGTAGAGTTCTTCATCTTAGAGATACCGGTGGACCATGAAATAAATTGCAGACGCTAAAGCAAGAATCATGACTCCCAATGCGGCAAAAAAATATGATTTTTCCAGGGCTGAATGCTTTTTTCTCAGAATCTCCCCAATCTGGTAGTAATCGTTCAACAGCATGCGCCATGAAGCCCGGTCGTCGGTGAGCTGGGAAATTACAAAGGTGCTGAAGACATCCCGGGTCACCCTGGTGTAGGATTTGTAGTAAAAGGGATTAGATGATTCTTTCAGCGTTTCTTTTCGCTTCACTCTCACTCGCGGCATAATTGCCCGTAATGCGAGGAGTAATGCAATGGCTTCAAGAATGATAAAAAACTGAAAACAAATGAGAAAACGATTATCCAGGGTGCCGAGTTTATCAATGTTTGAAAAAATGATGGTGAGAGAAACGGCGATGATACCAATCAGGATATTGGCTTTCTGATCAGCCAGTGTGAGCTGATGCATTTGGCCCTGGTGGGCGGTACGCAGCGTATAAATGATGTCTCTGGAGGTTGATTGTGGGGTGATTTCTTCTGGTATCCTATTGCTCATGATTCTGTCATCTTGAAGTGGACAAGGAATAATTGTACGAGGTGCTACTGTACCACACTGGTCCGCCTGACAACGTTAGGAAATGATTAAGATCTGAGATTCAATCCCTCTAGTATCCACACCTTACTCAGATGATGGCGAGCGCTTTATTGGGCGGTGTTCTTTTGAATTTTTTCATCCCCATCAACTGCCAGCCGAAATCCCAGGCCAACCAGACGAAAGGCCGGTTTTCTCCAATTCCGGAACGAACATCGTTGAATCCACCCCTTGTCCGACCAGCTTCCTCCTCTTCTTACCTTTCTGGTTTTCATTCGGGTTTCCCGCAATACCGGATTATCAACGGGACTGTTGGCGTAATACTCGGGATGGTACCAGTCCTGAACCCACTCCGAAACATTGCCGGACATATCATAAAGGCCAAGTGTGTTTGGAGGAAAACTGCCCACTGCGTGCAAGGCTGGTTCTTCGCTATTTTCCTGATGAACGAGTAACTCGACAGAATCGGTTCCGTCAGCGGTACCAAAACGGAGTTTTTTGCCCCCCGCCCGGCACGCATATTCCCACTCCGCCTCACTGGGAAGTCGATAGTTGACACCGGTTTTAGCACGTAATCTTTTCAAGAAAGTTTCCACATCATACCAGCTGACAACTTCAACCGGGTAGTGCGGGTTTTCATTTTGAACCGAAGGATTTGAACCCATTATCTGGTTCCATTGTTCCTGGGTCACTTCGTACTTTGCAAGATAAAATGAATCGAGGCAGACCTGATGAACCGGGTATTCATCTGCCACGCCCTCATCAAACTGGTCCCCCATCATAAAGCAGCCGCCTTCAACCCTGATGATAGTCGCGGAAAGATCACCTTCTTGAGCGGATAATGAACCTGCAAGAAAAAGAACAAACAAAGCGCCAGAAATAATAAAGACAAATCTGATTTGATTCTTCATATGCACCGTTGTGTAAGCGGGAATAGACAAAGAATACCTTTTTTCACTGACCAGTAACTTATGTGTTATCTGGCTTTTTTTCCAGTTGGGCCAAATGGGTATTTACATAACGAATGAACAGTGGCAAGCCAATACCATAAGGTACCCAAAGCCAGTATCGATGGGGTGAGGATATCTGTGAGAGCAGAACAAGAAAGATGATAATGACCAGCCAGCAATAAATTGACATCCTGATCATGAATCTTCTGGCTGCCACAGTGGATGTGTTAACAATTGAGCAATAGGTTCCAATGATGCCGCCCCCGATCCCGATAATCGTTCCTGTGATTGCGCCAATGGTGCCTCCATCCATTTCAACGTACCCCCTTAGCCAACCAGGTTTCACTGATGGTTTGCCAAATCATTGATTGCGATATAACTAAGAAACCTACCGCAAACCTATCCGCTTTTGTCTTCCCTTTCAAGAAGCATGATCGTTCATAGAACCATAATGATATCCATGATCCTGTAATCTTTTCTGGGCACAGCTGCCGGCTTGACAACACACAGCACAACAGGGTGGTATACCCGTCTGTGGGATTGTTAAGTGGAGATAACCATGTTAAATATTGATCAAAAAATGTAGTACCTCTGTAAGCACATTCATTATTGGCGCCGTTCAGCGACGCATACAGGAGAAGAGCTGTGGCAAAACGAGTACTTATTATTGGTGGAGTGGCCCTCGGGCCAAAAGTTGCCTGCAGACTCAGACGTCTTGACCCTGAGGCAGAAATTATTGTACTTGAGCGTGACAACCATATTTCCTATGGCGGCTGCGGGATTCCTTATTATGTGGGCGGAGATGTCGCCGATCTGGAGGATCTCTACCGGACGACCGCACACACGATCCGTGATGTGGATTTTTTCCGGGATTGTAAAGGGGTCAAGTTTCTTACCCGAACGGAAGCAATCCATATCGATCGAGCCAATAAACGTCTGCAGGTTAAGTACCTTGAAACGGGCAACCTCGAATACCTTAACTATGACAAGCTGGTTCTGGCAACCGGGGCACGTGCAATTCGGCCGCCATTTCCCGGCGCTGAGCTGCCTGGGGTTCATACCGTTTCAAATCTTCATGATGCAGAGCAGATAAAAAACCTGATGAAAAACGGCAAAGTGTCGAGTGCCGTGGTCATAGGAGCCGGTGCTATCGGCCTTGAAATAGCCGAAGCTATGACCGATCTCTGGGGTATTAAAACCACTCTGATAGAAATGGAGGACCAGGTGCTGCCGATGCTCCTGGGTAAATGTATTGCCCGCATTGCAACTGCCGAGCTCCGAAAACAAGGGGTCCAGGTGCTGCTTGAAGAGCGGGTCATGCAGGTCCGGCAAAACCAGGAGACGGGCGGACTGCTTGTTCAGACCTCGCAAAACGAAATTGTTGCCGATATCGTGGTGTTGGCAGCCGGTGTCAGGCCAAATACAGAACTGGCCCAGAATGCAGGGTTGGCTACCGGGCGCTCCGGCGGGATCCTGGTGGACCGGCGATTGAGAACCGAGGACCCCCATATCTATGCCGGAGGTGACTGCATTGAACTGCGCAATCTGGTCAGCGGCGAGAACACGCTGATGGCCCTGGGTTCTCTGGCCAACCGACAGGGCAGGATTATCGCCACCAACATCAGCGGCGGTAGCTCCCACTTCAGAGGCACCGTTGGTACGTTCTGTGTAAAAATCTTTGACATCGGAGTCTGCAAGGCGGGCTTGACCTTCAGACAGGCGAGAGAGACCGGCTTTGATCCTGTATACGCAGCGGTTGCTCAACCCGATCATGCGCATTTCTACCCCCAGGCTGAGCTGATGTATCTCTCCCTGGTTGCAGATCGCAAAAGCAGGAAAGTGTTGGGAATCGAAGCGGCCGGTCTGCATGGTGATGCGGTCAAAGCGCGGGTCGATACGGTTGCTGTACTGATCCGTGATGGACTCGATGTTGATGATGTCTGTAGCCTGGAGACCGGTTATGCGCCACCATTCGCCTCGGCGATGGATATTATTAATAACGCCGGAAATGCGCTGGATAATATCCTCGCAGGTCTTAATAAGCCGATCGATGCCGCCGATTTCTTAAGTCGGTTCCAGCATGAATCCACCCGTGTTCTGGATGTCCGTGGGTCACGCGAAGCTGAACCGTTCATCCAGAAGTACCAGGAACGATGGCTCAACATCCCGCAAAATGAACTGCGCTTACGATATCATGAGATCCCTGCAGATGAACCATTCTTTCTGTTATGCGATACCGGGGCACGTTCATATGAAACGCAGGTTATGCTTGACTCCTGCGGCATCACCAACACCCTGCATATCCAGGGTGGTTATGCCATGTTAAAAGCAACCGACCCGACCTTTGGTGTTTGAATTGCACTCATCTGCTCTATTGAACCACTACGCAGATTTCCTCAAAACAGGACGGTGGTGAATAGTCCTACCTGTTTCTCGCTGGTGGTTCAGGCTGCGGGTTAAAACCGACCTTTGTCCCGGGTGATAGTGATTTGGCCCATTTGTCAGGTGGCTCCGGTTGAGGTCCAAGCATTACCAGTCCGTTCTTTTTCGCCACCTTTTGCTGGACAAGTTTACCCGCATCTGCTGCCCCTGCTACAGATGTGCCACCGATTGCGATCAGCGCCCCTAACATACTGAGTTTCAACCATTTCATAACTTCCTCCTCCATCTCTAGTAAATTCCTAGCACCAGCTCTTTGCCATTAGGTTGCTTGAGAGAAGCAAAAGGTTCAAACTATCTCGCTGCCTTTGTTATTTCTCTGCTGATGCATGAATGAACTGAGCCAGTCGGCAGCTCTGTACATTTCGTTACATTTGGTCACAGAAACCAAACAGACCTCCAGTCCAATCTCAGGTAGCCTCTGTCCCTAACTCAATGCACCTCAGTAGAAAGGTTGAACCGATGAAACTAATCTTAAAACAGACAATTCCGCTGCTCATTGCAGCTACCCTTTGTCTTACGGGATGTGTACCCGCGCTGGATAATAGTGGCCTGCAATCACTCACGATCCCTGACCAGTTCAGCAATGCTGAAAAAAGCGTATTAGATCAGGAAACAATCCTTTTTGAACCGGAGCTTCAACAATTTATCCACGAGGCCCTGACGAGAAATTATTCCTTGAAAGCAATGGTAAAGAACCTGGATCAGGTAAAAGCTCTCCATCGGATAACTAAGAGTGATCGTTATCCTCATGTCCAGGCTGATCTCAGCTATAATCGAACGAAATCACAACTCGGACTCGTTGATAATTCTTATATCAGCTCTGAATTTAAAGCGGGGGCACAAGTCAGTTGGGAAATTGACCTGTGGGGAAAAATACGCGACAGGACCAATAGCAGCATACTTGAAGTAGAGGGAAGTATGATGGACTTGCACGCGGCCCGACTTTCACTCGCCTGCCAGATTGGCCAGGCTTGGTATCAGGCAATTACTGCCCAACTACTTCATGATCAGGCAGAAGAAGTTTCAGAGAGTTTTTTCGCAACCTTTAAAGCGGTAAATGAGCGATATAGTAACGGACTGGCCAGCGGACTTGATCTCTCAATGGCAAAAACCGCCTATGCCGACTCCAAAACCACCCTCCAGCAAACCCAACTCGATAAGCAGCGATCCCTACTGGAGCTTCAGGTTCTTGCAGGGCTGTACCCGGACAGCGTTATTGATTTACCAGAATCTTTTCCACCCCGTATCCCCCGGGTACCGTTAAAAGTTCCTGCTGATTTGATCACCAAACGACCCGATATTATGGCGCTGTCAAGACGGCTCGAAGCAGCCGGTTATTCCTGGCGGGCTGTGTCTAAAGAACGGTTGCCTTCAATAACACTCTCAGCCTCAGCTGGATTGAGTGGTGACCGGACAGACACCATCTTTAAGGGTTCCAATATCCTCTGGCAGCTTATTGGAGGAATCACTCAACCAGTTTTTGAAGGTGGGAAACTGCTTGCAGCAGCAGATGCAAAAGAAGCAGCATATCAGCAGCTTCATTTCGAGTTTCAACACCTCCTCTTAAACAGTTTTCGCGAAGTTGAGGAGGCGCTCTATAGCACAAGCGTTTTACAGGAGCAGTATAAAAGTGCCGAAGAAACGGCACGACTGGCAGAGAGTTCATGGACACTTGCCAAAGAATCCTACCAACTGGGGGGTACAGATGTTCTGACCATTCTTCTCAACCAGCGTCAGCATCTCCAAAGTCAAACCGCCCTGATTACGACTCAGAATCTTGTTTTCCAAAATAGTATCAAACTCATCCTGGCCCTCGGCCAGGGCTTACCCACTGGGAATGTGTTATGAAAATTCATACAGTACTCAGACCAAAATCGTTGAAGATCCTATCCCCAATTCTCGTCATCTTTGCAGCACTCCTGATTGGGGGATGGTTGTGGACTAGAGAGACACCAGACCCTTTACCCAAACCGCCACCACGTCTTCCGACGGTTCGGGTTGATCAGGCCAGGTTTTCCACTCATACGATGAGTATTTCCAGCCAGGGTTTTGTTGAACCGGTCATGAGCAATCATATCAGAGCCCCCTTTTCAGGAAAAATCACCGCCATCAACCCAAAATTGAAAAGCGGTGCGCAATTCAGGAAGGGTGAATGGTTATTCAAGCTTGATGACATCTACTATCAAACCAATCTGGCAAGAGCACGGTCAGGACTTGCCCATGCCGGACTTCAACTAAAACAGGTTCAAGCTGCGGCCAGCCAGGCACGCAATGATTGGCAAAGACTTGGTGAAGGGAAGCCGAATGAACTGGTCCTTTATACCCCTCAATTGCAAGAGGCGAAAGCATTGGTTGAAGCTGCCGAAGCCGAGCTTAAACTTGCAACTCAAACCCTCAAGGATACCACGGTGGTAGCTCCATATGATTGTCTAATCACCGCACTTGAGATCAGTTTCGATCAACAGGTTGAACCAAGTGAGCCGCTGGGAACACTCTGTGCAATCGCCACCGCCCGGATCAGATTACCAATCAGAGAAGAAGAGGCCATGAGATTGAAGGAGAATATCTGGAATGGACCACTTTCATATTCGATACCGGTGGTTCTCGAGGCAGAACTGAATGGTGTTCGCCAATTATGGCAGGCTCAAATCGTCCGATCCGAAATGGTTATCGATCGAACAAGCCGCAGGGTCTACCTGGTTGCTGAACTTGAGAGACCCTATGACCGTAAAGAAGGGGCACCCCTGCCGTTTGGCCTGCATGTCCAGGCGCAAATTGCGGGGAAGAAACTCGACAAACTCGTTCAAATACCCGCCAACGCCCTCCTTGAAAACAATATGATCGCCGTCCTCGACATGCAGAACAGGGTTCGCCTGAAAACTGTCCAGATTATAGAAGTCTCCGATCGTTTTGCTTTGATATCCAACGGGCTCAAACCTGGTGAAATGGTTTGTATTTCGCAGGTACCGCGGGTCCTGGTGGGTAAAGAGGTTCAGGTCGTAACCCCTTCAGAGGTTGCGGAGGTAATCCATGAGTAAAAAAAGATCAGATCTTATTTCCTGGTTTACGGCAAACCCGGTAGCGGCAAACCTGCTCATGCTGTTGATTTTGATTGGCGGTACCCTGACACTCTCTACCATCCGTCAGGAATTTCTGCCTGAGATGAAAATCGAGCAGATCTCGATTACCATTCCGTATCCTCAGGCCCTGCCCGAGCAGGTTGAGAAACAGGTTGTTGAACGAGCTGAAGCAGCCCTGGCAGGTATCGATGGAATCAAGAATATCCGTTCCTTTTCCTATGAAGGGGGCGCCACCATCATTGCCCGAACGAAAGCAAGAGCAAACCAAGCAAAGATAAGGGAGGAAATCGGTCACGCCATCAACTCCATTGAGAATTTGCCGGAAAAAACCCAAAAACCAATCATCAAGGTGGATACCTATAAAGAAGGAGTACTTTGGGTGATTGTCTCCGGAGCAATGAGCGAACGAGCTCTTAAGGATGTTTCCTCGTCAATCCATCGTGATTTATTATCTCTTTCCGGGGTCAGCCGAGCCGATTTGGAGGGTGTTCGAGATAACGAAATAAGTATTGAACTCAAAGACGAACTCCTCCTAGAGTATGGTCTCAACATTGAAGCGGTGTCAAGCGCGATCAGGATGTCCGTGCAAGATGAACCCTTAGGAATTTTGAAAGGAAAAAGTGGCGAAATCCTGCTTCGGGCTGCCACCCAGTCGACTACAGCCAAAGCCTTTGAAGACATGATCCTGACTACTGATGCAACCGGCACGGCTGTGCGGTTGCGTGATGTCGCAGAGATTAAGGATGGCTTTGAGGAAGGTAACTGGTTTCTTCGCTTTAATGGGGAACGTGCAGCCGGTATCCAGGTGTTCCGCGTCGGGCGACAATCGATACAGGACGTAGCTGAAAGTGTCAAAACATATGTTGCAGAAAAGCAGCTGCAGATTCCCGAGAATGTTCGTGTTTCTGTTATTGCAGACACTTCTATTCCCCTTGAGGAACAGCTCGATACCATGGTCAGCAACGTCGTTACCGGTGCAATCCTTGTTTTTCTCGCGTTGTCACTTTTTTTACGAATCAAGCTTGCATTCTGGGTTGTCGCGGGAATCCCGGTCTGTTTCCTTGGTACCATCTGGATCATGGATACCAGTCCACTTGGCCTTTCAATTAACATGCTGACCTTGTTTGGCTTTATTCTAGTCATCGGTATTGTGGTGGATGATGCCATCGTTATCGGTGAGCATGTCCACACCTCTACCACGCGCGATGGTTATGGTCTGGAACAGGTAATTCAGGGAACCAAAGCGGTCGCACTGCCAGCCACCTTTGGGGTACTCACGACCATTGCAGCCTTCATCCCTGTTTTAATGTTGCCGGGTGTCAATGGGCAGCTCTGGGGGAATATCGGTTGGGTGGTTGTAATCTGTTTAATATTTTCCTTAATTGAATCCAAACTCATCCTGCCCGCACACCTGGCCTCCATGAAGAAGGAGCGCTGGACCAGATTCAACTACTGGTATCGCACACTGAGGTCTACGGTCGATCAGTTGCTCTCCTTCTCTATCAAGCACCTTTACCGACCGAGTCTGAAATGGGCGATTAAATGGCGCTATACGGTCATCGCCTTATTTTTGGCATCTGCCCTTATCACTGCGGCGATGGTTAAGACCGGGGTGGTCAGGTTGGTGTTCTTTCCCGATTTTGAATCCGATGCCATTGAGGTTGAGCTCTCCATGCCCGGCGGCACCCCCTTTGGAGTAACCAGCCAGGCAGCCCAGGCCATAGAAGATGCGGTCATTACCGTAAACGAGCAGATCAAAAACGAATATCAAACCAACCATGACAGTATTAAGAATGTCATTTCCTTTTCCGCCTCGGAAACAAGCGTTTGGTTTTACGCAGAACTGGCTCCGGTTGATCAAAGACCGCTTTCTTCAAAAGAGATCATCAGCGCGTGGCGAACAGCGGTTGGTTCGATACCGGGTGCAACCCGACTGAAATTTAACGGTGTTGAAGACGAACCCACGCCAGCAATTGATATCCAACTGAGTGGAACCAATCACACCTACTTGCAGCAGGCATCTCAAGATCTCTATGGTTACCTTTCTGAACGAGAGGGTGTACACGACCTTGAGCACAGTTTGAAACCGGGTAAAAAGGAGTTACGACTCTCTCCTGTGCCTTTCAGCCAGTCGCTTGGTTTGACGATTTCTGATATTGCCAGCCAGGTAAGACAGGCGGTCTATGGCGAGAAAGTACATACATTCCAGCGCAATGGTGAAGAGACAGAGGTGTTTGTCCGTTATACCAACTCCCAACGCAACTCACTTGCTGATCTTAACCAGATTCATCTGAACAGTGCTGAAGGGAGTCTTCGCTTTGCTGATGCGGTGAATACCGAGTACCACCCATCCTCGATGGAAATCATGCACTTGAACAGAAAACGAATCTCCTGGATTACGGGTGATATCGACAGTCGAATTACCAATGGTGGCGAAATCGTCGACTATATCAACCAATTCAAACCAGAACTGGAACACCGTTACCCGGGGATATCAATACGTTTTGCAGGCCAGCAGGAAGAGCAGGGTGATTCCATCAAGGCGATGAAGAAATGGAGTCTGATCGCCTTGTTCCTCATCTATTCGCTGATGGCAATTCCGTTGCGATCGTATGTGCAGCCATTTCTTATTATGAGCTGTATTCCGTTTGGTATCATCGGTGCGGTCTGGGGACATTATCTTTTCAATCTCCCGCTCAGTGTATTATCGCTTTGTGGGATCATCGCCTTATCAGGTGTGGTGGTGAACGACAGTCTGGTAATGGTAGATTTTGTGAACAGCAGAAAACGAAGCGGCAAAAATTCCATCCGGTCCATAACCGAAGCCGGTCCTGCCCGGTTCAGGGCCATTTTACTCACCTCGTTGACCACCTTTTTGGGTTTGTTACCTATGATGCTCGAGCAAAGCCTGCAAGCCCAATTCCTTATTCCCATGGCCGTTTCCCTGGGATTCGGAATTCTCTTTGCAACGCTTATTACCCTGTATCTCATTCCATTATTATATCTGACAATGGAAGACGTTCTTCTATTTGTTAAGAAATTCAAACAACAGTTGTTCATGGAGCCGTTGGAAATTCCCGGGAGGATTGGAAAATGATCAAAGCTATCGTTCTTGTTCCTCTCTCTCTTCTTCTTTGTTCGCCGGTTTTGGGTGGCACGAATCTTGAGCGTTGGCGGATTGCCCACACACATTTTGTCAATTCAAAAAAATTACCGCAGGAAGTACATATCATATCCCGCGCTATTGACGATGAAGGCAACCTGCTTGAATCGTCAAAACTATACTGCTCCCTGCATCGAACAAAATCAAACCGGCTTTACCTGGTGGTGGAAAGTGGTTTTAGTGACGGGAAAAAACTTACCGCATCTGAATGTGCTGAGATGAGTGAAGAAGTAAATGAAGAAGAGCTCCAACCCCCGTTTCCTTTTGACCTGACGGACCCGGGCAGTATCATTCACAACCCGTCACCACTCCCTGAAACCGCGGGCGCAGAAACATGCCCAAGCGCTTTCTCCGCAACAATTGATAAGCACCCGGTAACCGGTGTCATTACCTATGATTGCCAAACCTCTCTGCCACTTGAGGTAAACTGGACTATCACCGAACCTTTTGAAGAAGATTCACTGGCGGTCAGTTCCCTCAACCAGCATGACACGTATCAGATCACCAGTGGGGGGAATTGTCTGCAAGCGGTTTCTAAAACAGTCATTGAGGCAGAATATGGTATACTCTTTTTGCAGAAGCGGATTACAATCATCACCGAAGAAACGTACCTGAAGTATGTGGACTATACAAAGCTCCCGCTTTACTTACCGTCCGCAAGGAATAATGGCTTATAACACCATGACTCAACAAACCCATATACTGTTGGTGGAAGATGACCGCAGACTTATTCAGCTTATTCGGGACTATCTGGAGAAGCAGGATTTTCAGGTTACAACAGCGGAACGGGGTGATATCGCGGTTACCCTGATAACTCAAACCCAGCCAGATCTGGTTATCCTGGATCTTATGCTGCCCGGTAAAGATGGCTTAAGCGTCTGCCGGGAAGTCCGTCACCGCTATCCCGGGCCAATACTCATTCTTACCGCCCGGGAAGAGGATAGTGATCAAGTCGCCGGCCTCGAGCTCGGGGCTGACGATTACGTTAAGAAACCGGTCGAGCCGCGGGTACTTCTTGCCAGAATACGAGCACTGCTTCGCCGCTTATCTCAACCACATCCGGAAGCGCAGAAAGAAGCTACCCTGGTTTTTGATAAACTTGTGATTTGCCCTGAATCCAGAAAGGTAACCTTTGAGGATCAGGAGGTTGATCTCACTTCAAGTGAATTTGACTTGATCCACCTGCTGGCAGAAGCTGCTGGAACGATTGTGGACCGCGACAGTCTTTTCAGGTCACTGCGAGGTATCGAGTATGATGGTCTTGATCGGAGTGTCGATGTCTCCATCTCCCGGCTCAGAAAAAAGCTGGGTGACTCGTCTACCAAACCATTCAAAATAAAAACGGTCTGGGGCCAAGGCTACCTCTTTGTCCCGGACGCCTGGTATTAACCAGTCAACGCTCTTATTACCACCAATGAAACGATTCTTTCTCTCAACGTATTTTTTCCTCTTACTGGCATTCTGTATCACCATCTTCGGGGTTGATCTGGCTGCAACCTACTATCTGGAAAAAAAATATAATGAAATTGTGCTTGAACTGAATGAAGAGTTGAGTCGTGGTACCTTTTATCTGCTTGAAAAAGAATTTCAGCAACGCGGGAACCAAAGCTACCAGGAAATAATTGATCAATTGCAGCCAGAATTTGGCTATCCACTCAAACTCCAAAGACTCAGCGATCTGGAATTTACCAGCAAAGAGGAAAAAATCCTGCAGAGAAAAGGGGTTATAATCCGTGAGGATGGTGATCTTCACCTGAGGCAGATTGGAGAGAGCGATTACGTGGTCTCCATGGGACCATTCAAGGATATCGATCTCAAACCGCTTGAGACAACCAGCTTATTCATCTTGGGAGCGATCATTTTTGGTTTACTTATCTTTCTCTGGACCGTCTTTTTCTGGCAGAAGCTGCTCAAGATCAGTAAAGCTGTTGATGCATTCGGACAAGGAGATTTCTCCGCCAGGGCAGTGGTTTCAAAATTCTCTTCCATCTCCGCCATTGCCCGTAATTTTAACGAGATGGCAGAGCAAATAGAACGGCTTATCTCTTCGCACAAGCAGCTTGTGAACTCGGTATCGCATGAATTACGAACACCTATTTCCCGCATTCGTTTCGGACTTGAAAGCGTGCGTACCGCCCCAGAAATTGATAGGGACAAACATCTCAAAGGGATCCGCCACGATGTTGATGAATTGGACGAGTTGGTCAATGAATTGCTGAGTTACAGCCGTTTTGAGCGTATGGAAAATAGTTTTGAGGTTTCTCCCAAACCGTTGCTACCCTGGCTTCATGAATACCTGACGCTGGTACATGAATCAATCGACACAGAAATTGAATTCATTGGCAGGGATATTGATCTAGATACCTTGGTCTGTTTTGATCCCAGGCAACTTGAGAGAGCACTTCATAATCTACTGCAAAACGGAAGTCGCTATAGCAACGGAAAGATGCAGATCGTGTTAAAAAAAGAAGCTCAGTGTATTGCCATCTCAGTAGGTGATGACGGCCCAGGTATCCCGGAAGAAGATAGAGTGCGGATTTTTGAACCTTTTGTCAGGCTGGATTCCAGCAGGAACCGGGAACGCGGTGGATATGGCCTCGGCCTGGCCATTGTCCGTGAGATCGTGCGCAATCATAACGGGCATCTTAAGGTTGGTAGATCTTCGTTAGGCGGAGCACTCATAACCCTGGAAATACCGCTTGCCTTAAGCTGATTTCTGCCTGTTTGATATCACCTAAACAATTTTCCATACAGAGATTCATAAATATAGATTCATTCTTTTCCACCTGATCTCTTAATAAGAGTATTGACATTTCATGACGTCCTGGTATCATGACGTCATGAAATAACAACATCAAGGGAATCCTATGCCAAAAGAAAATAAAAAAAACACCTCTTTGCGGCTTGAAAACAAAGTGCTGAAAGAACTCAAAATAGTTGCCATTGAAGAGGATACGAGTGTCCAGGCAATTGTTGAGACCTTGATCCAAAATTTCCTGAAAAACCACAAGAAAAAGAAAAGAAAAGACAGCGATTCATGAATCGGCATTGTTTATTACTATGATACCTACTGCCTATACCTTACCATCACGATTTCCCCACAAGTCCATTAGTAAAGCGTTATCCCCTGATCTCTTTCTTTCACAAAAACCTGCGGATGAGGAAACGGTTGTTCTTCTGGACACTTTTGATGAAGAACTGAGAAGCAGTGGAAGATTGCTTCTTGAATCAGCTACAGGATTGATTCTTATCAACCCCAAGTCTGGTACTTTCTTCCAGCAATCCGGTCATGCCAAATTTCTCTGTCATACAGAGATTACCGAGGGTGCCGTCAAACAAGCGTTGAAAAGTGTTTCAGATTTACGCGCTTTTTTGCCGGTCGTTACTCTGGTTCTTGAAAAAAATATCCGGTTGGTACTTGATGATGAAGGAAAAACGGTCGTTCGGCTGCATTGCTTCAGCTTCAAGAGGAAAAAAAATAATGGTACACAACTGGCTCTCAGTCAGCCACTTCGAGGATATGTAAAGGAATATGCCCAACTGACTCATGCGATGCAGAGTATTAGCCGTGAAGATCACTCCATCTACGAAGCACTCTCCATTAAGTCAACCGGTTTCAACCCAAAACCGATTATTACGTTGAAAAAATCGGATCCAATAAAGCATACGACAAACATGATCATCTCCACGTTCATCGGAGTTGCACGCCAAAATGAAACAGGGATCGAGCGTGATTATGATACCGAGTTTCTTCATGATTACCGGGTCAGCTTTAGAAAGGTTCGGTCTGTGCTCAGTCTATTTAAAGGAGTATATAGCCCCACTGACACCGCACACCTCAAAACTGAATTTGCAGATATTATGAAGGTGACCGGTCGGCTTCGGGACCTGGATGTCTACCTACTTGATAAATCAAACTATTTCTCACTCGTGCCCGAATCAACCCACGAGGGTCTTACGTTGCTATTCAAAGCGTTTGAGAAGGAACGAAGTGTAAAACATAAGCTTCTCTGCAAATCCATCAAAAGCACATCCTACAAAAAGCGAGTCGAGAAGTTGGCCAATAATTTCAGCCAGGACAATTATCACGCCGGTTCACAAGCGAACATCAAATCGCTTGAATATGCCTGTAGAGTTATACTTAAGCGATATCAGAAAGTCTGTACCATCGCCCGATCAATCAATGAACATACTGAAGATGAGGTGGTGCATGATTTGCGAATTCACTGCAAGAAACTTCGATATTTAATGGAGTTCTTCACCCCACTTTTTGAGAAAAAGAGCATAAGATCGCTGATTAAATCACTTAAATTACTGCAGGACAATCTTGGCAGATTTAACGATTGCTCCGTGCAGCAGGAATCACTCCGTGACTTTCTAACTGTAAACCCCTACACAGGAGCCCAAAAGATCAACGTTGCTCAGAGTATCGGCGCGCTTACTGCCATGCTGAACCTCCAGCAACAAAAAGAGAGAAGTCTGGTGATGAAAAACTTCGCCCAATTTGACAGCAGGACTACCAGGGAACTGTTTCACCAACTTTTCAGCACCTAAGGATCGTGATTATGAAAATTCTCGCATGTTACAGCAACAAAGGCGGTGTTGGAAAAACCGCAACCTCGGTAAACCTTGCATATGCCTCGGCCATCAATGGCAAAAGAACTCTGCTCTGTGATCTCGACCCCCAGGGTGCTTCCGGTTTCTATTTCCGAATAAAACCCTCCCGCAAGCTCAAGGAACAGGCTTTTTTCAAAGATGTGGACAAATTCACCGGGGCAATCAGGGCAAGTGATTATGATAACCTCGATTTATTGCCGGCAAATTTAAGTTATCGAGACTTTGATATTTTCCTCTCCCGAATGAAAAACAGCCGCTCGCGACTCAAAAAAGCCCTCAAAGCGGTTAACAACGATTATGACCTCGTACTGCTTGATTGTCCGCCGAACATCTCACGGCTTTCAGAGAATGTTTTTCGGGTCGCCGACAGAATTGTAGTTCCCGTGATTCCTACCACACTTTCTGAAAGAACCCTTGGACAGCTTTACGATTTTTTTAAGGATAACAAGTTCCAGAAAAAGAAAATTCTGCCGTTTTTTTCAATGGTGCAGCGTCAGAAAAAACTCCACAAACAGACAATGGAGGAGTTAAGAAATCAATATCCGGGCTTTTTGAAGCCAGCGATTCCCTCCTCAACAGATATCGAACGGATGGGAGTTCATCGGGCGCCTGTGCTCACCTATGCAAAGAAAAATTCAGCGGCCATAGCTTACAACGATATCTGGAAAAGTATAGACAAGCATCTGTAGTCTTCATCTTCAATCACCAGACAAATAATGGCAGCAAAAATTCAATACGGTGTCATACCCTACATCTGCGGCAAAGGGGCGAAAAGGGGATCCAAAATAATACTGGTCACCAGCAAAACCAATGGCTACTGGATTTTTCCCAAGGGAAACCCTGTAAAAAACAAAACATCTATCCAGTCCGCCAAACAGGAAGCGTATGAAGAAGCAGGGCTCACCGGGAGCATAACGGGTCCCAATAATTATTCCTTCTCAATACACGATAAAGGAGGCACCTACACCATCGTACTTTTCCCCATGAAAGTGAAAAATGTTCTCGAGGAATGGCCGGAAATGAGTGAACGAAACAGAACGGTAACCTCAGTGGGTGAGGCTCTGCAACTTATCCGGTACAGCGAACTGCAATACTGCCTGAAACAGTGGCACCAGGACAACTACTGCTCATGATTTCAAGTGAAGTGAGCAGACCGATTAGTTATCCAGTGTCTGGCGTATACAGGTTGCCAGACTGGTCATCGAAACAGGCTTCACCAAGAATTTTTTGATCCCTAAATCCAACGCATCACTCTCTTGGAAAGACTCTGAGTAACCTGAGCAGATAATAATGGGCTGCGCTGGCGTGCATTCAAGCAGACGGCGAGCCACCTCATCTCCTTGAATTTTGGGCATGTTCATGTCCGTGATAACCAGATCAAACGCTTCGGGAGCCTGCGTGTATGCGGCCACGGCTTGCTGTCCGTCTGTGAAGCCATGGACTTCATAACCAAGACCGGAAAGGGTGTGATTCATGATGTCGATCAGATCATCTTCATCATCAATCACCATGATTGACTCTGTTCCGTGTGGCAGTAACTCATCCTGAGCCACCTCCATGGCCATCGGACAGTGCACCTTGGGCAGAAAAACCTTGAAATGCGACCCGCTTCCCTCTTTACTCTCGACCTCAATGAAGCCCCTGCTTTCCTGGACAATTCCATGTACCACTGAGAGACCCAACCCTGTTCCGCTCTGATCTTCTTCAGTGGTATAGAACGGGTCAAAAATTTTATCCAGTGCTTCGGCTGGGATTCCTCTGCCCGAATCAACAACGCTCAAACAGAGAAAAACGCCACCGGTGACCCCTGAGTGGGATTGTGCCATTTCCGTCGACACGGGTTTCTCATGCAGGCCAATACGGATGATTCCTCCCGTGGGCATCGCCTTTCCCGCATTGGTGCAAAGGTTCATGACCAGCTGGTGCATTTTCGTGGTATCTCCTTGAACACAGCCTTCCGAGCCAATATCTCCGACAATTTCAATGGTCGCAGGGAGCGTCGCCCGGAGGAGCTTCTCAACCTCACGAACCACGTGACTCATTTGCACCTGTTCAGTTTTCTCCTCGCTCTTCCTGGCAAAGGTCAGAATTTGCTGAACTAGGAGCCTGGCCCGATTGCCCGCCTGTAATATCTGCTCTAACCTCTCAGAATCCTGTTCATCCCTGGTTTTCTTTAATAAAAGGATCTCCGCATAACCGATGATGGCTGAAAGAATATTATTGAAATCATGAGCAATCCCGCCCGCAAGGGTACCAATGGCCTCAAGTTTACGAGACTGGGACAGTTGCTCTTCCATATTCTTTCGTTCCGTCAGGTCCCGGATCGCTGCCACTCGTACCTCTTTTCCTTCATACTCCATATGACGGATTCGGACCTCAATGGGAAATTCGGTGCCATCTTTGTGCAGTGCAAGCGCTTCATACTTGTCTACATCCTTGCGTTTGAGCTTCTCATTAACAATCTTCTGGTACTTCTCTGAAAAGAGGATCGGCACAATCTGTTTTCCCCGTACCTCTTCCACCTGATAACCGAAGAGCTGGGTAAACATCTGATTTGCTTCTAACAGAACACCACCATCATGGAAGATCAGCGCTTCCCAGGTCGATTCGGCAAGCTGACGGAACCGTTTGCCGCTTTTGATCAGGGCCAGCTCTGCACGTTTTCTGCGCTGTACATTTGCAACCAGCAGGATAATGACCAGAAGCAGCACACAAATAAATGAACTGACAACCCATATCTGATAGCGATAGTGCTCATAAAAAGAGTAGGGCCGCAGCACGACCAGCGCTTCCGGCGGCAACCTGTGCTCCTGTAAGCCAAAACGCTGGAGTTGCTGATAATTATAAATTGGTTGATTGCTGCCTTTCTTGAGAACCGGTAATTGCGAAATGTCTGTACCCTGCAGAAACTGTTGGACCAGACCGGCCATGGCGCGTCCCTGATAATAGCCACTGATTACCTGCCCACCAACCATACCCTCATCAATAATAAATTCCACCAGACTGAAGACCGGAACACTACTCGCCTCTGAAAATCGGGTCGCGACATCCTCATATGAAAAAAACTGATTGTGCCGGTCTGAGAAATAGGCTCCCAGAAGAACAATGGTGTCTGCAGGCAGAGTCCCTAATTTTTGCAACAATTCATCCATCGAGAGGTTCTCTGCATACTCAAAGACGACCTCATCTGCAATCTGAGCAACCTGCTTTTTAATATCAGTTTCCCAAAACCTGCCGGTTTTTAGATAATCGTTAACGACATACACGCGTTTGACACCGGGGACGAGCTGCAAGGCCTGTCGAATTGTTTGATCGGCAGAGAACACCTCGGTCGCTCCGGTAACTTGAGATAGTCCAGCAAGCTGTTCATCGGCAAAATTGTTTACCCCACAAAAAAAGATCGGTACTCCGGGGAACAATTCATCGCGATGCTTGCGCAAAAAATCATACGCATTGTTGTCAGAGCAAAGGAGGAGCTTGAGATGCTGATCTTTATATTTTATGGCAAGATATGTCTTGAATGCTGCAAAATACTGCTCTGAATGAAATTCCTTTGAATCCATATTTTCAATATGGAAAACCAAATCATTATCGTCAGGTTGCAAGACATCCTCTACCCCGCGTACGATATCCTGCACCCACGGCATCCGCTGATGATAGGAGTTGATCATCAGGATATGACGCTTTTCACTGACATCGGCGGAGACACCACAGCTACCTCCCCATAAAACGATGAAATGCACAAAGATGACACAAAGAATTTTCTGGTCGCAGAGGCTCACGTTTGTATCCTTGAAATCGAAAGATTCTCAGAAACGATGTCGCTACGTTTCCCATATCCGCTCAATGTGATTTTAGCCAACGATCTAATCACATCAACCAATTATGCCATAATCGGAGCGGTATCTCCAACGTGAAGCGGTCTTTTGTTAGTTTCTTGACCTCTGAAAACCCTATTGGCAGCATTGCGCACAGCCCCCCAAAGGAACACCTCAGGATAAACAGTAACAATTTCTATTGGTTAAGAAATGGCCTGTCACAAACTGGTCAAACTTAGGTTCCTTTTTTGCCAATGAATGGGATATCGATTATTTTCATCGAAATTATACTGCTCATTAATCGAACTCAACACAGAATCAAACTATCTTGTTTGTGCCAGGTAGAACATCATGATTGCCAGCCAACCAGTTTTACTATAACGAAGATGGCCGGAATCAACAGCAGCGTGATAATATCATCGAGAATCAACTTCTTCCGAATGCTTTGCCGATTTGTGACCAATGTTTCAAGAAGCAACAACACGTAAATACCCGAATTCAAAAAATAATTACAACACATGCCAATGATTGTCGAAAGTTTGCTTTTCATCAGCTTTCCTCCATCAATGAAAGTGTGAATGAAAATTCAATGACTTCAAATTAGCACGTAAAAATGAATAAATGATGAAGAACGGGGCTGGGGTTCTTCATCATTTCTTCATCGAATTCTGGTATATTGCAAACAGGTGAAAGAGACTGAGAACGATGATATGCAAACCTTATATTCACATTAGGATTGAAAATGAGGATACTGATTGTAGATGACGAAAGTGAACTGCTCACGCAGATTACCCATGCATTGAGCCAACAGCAATATACGGTTGATACTGCAGAAGATGGCGAGGCTGCTTTGGACCGGGTATTTGGTGATGAATATGATCTGATCATTCTTGATGTCATGTTACCAGGAAAAGATGGTTTTGAAATTCTGCGGCTGCTCAGACAGGAAAAAATAGATTCACCGGTGTTAATGCTAACGGCAAAAGGTGATATTGATGATCGGGTAAGAGGGCTTGATTTGGGGGCTGATGATTATTTGAATAAACCCTTTTCCATGGCAGAGCTGCTTGCACGGGTTCGCGCACTGCTCAGAAGAAAAAATGAACATATCTCGCCATTACTAAAAATCGGTGACATCGAACTAAATACAATTTCTCGGAATGTTGTTAAAAATGGCATCGATATTACCCTCACACCGCGGGAATTCTCATTGCTGGAGTTTCTTCTTTATAACAAGAATCGGGCGATTTCCCGGTTCAGCCTGGCAGAGCATGTCTGGGGGGACGAATTTGATCCATTCACAATGTCCAATAACATTGATGTTCACATACGCAATCTGCGAAAAAAGCTTGACGACACTACCGGTTCATGTATCTCCACGGTACGGGGGATCGGCTACATGATACGGGATGAAAACCAATGAGCATCAGGTATAAAATCGGCCTTTGGGTTGCTGCAGCCGGGCTCGCTTCTACACTCCTGCTCTCTCTGATTATCCTTTTCGACAAAATTGAGAAGCCCTATGAATTGTTGGACGAAGAATTAAAGTCACAAGCACATTCAGTCGCTTCAATCTTGATGCACAATGTTCCACAACACTTTTCCCAAGCCCTCACACCTATTGGTGATCATTACTGGATACGTCTTCTCTCCGATGAAAACGAAATTCTATTCGAATCACCAATGGTCGCATTGATCGAACTCCCCCTACTTTCTAAAACAAAACCCTACAACATAGAAACCGAAATGATGTTGGGTGATTTAATACCCACGGGTGATGAAGATGACCTTGCTGCTTTCAGGATGCGATATTTCCCGCTCTATGTCGGCAATGACAGATATTTCCTTCATATTGGTCGCCCCCAGGAAAACTTAGTAAAAGAAATTCGCGAGCAGGTACATATGCTGGTTTTCGGGTTATTGATATCTTTTTTCAGCTTGATTGTCATGAGCTATTTTGTGGCAGGAAAAATCCTCAAACCTGTCCGCGAAATCAACAAAAAAATACATGAAATCAATGACCAAACCCTTGATCAAAGACTGACTCTACCAAGATCACGAGATGAATTGTATGAATTATCTGTTTCATTGAATACCATGTTTGACCGCCTGCAGTATTCCTTTGACAGGCAGAAAGAGTTTGTCGCAAACGCTTCACATGAATTAAAAACGCCACTCGCAATCCTCAGACTTTCCATGGAAGAAAACCTGCAATATGACGATGTGCCTGAAGCATTGCAACGTAACCTAGTTGCCCATTGCCACACTCTTCTAAGGCTGAGCAGACTGGTTGAAAAATTACTGAGCCTGTCCGCCCTTGAGTATGGTGATAAGAAGGGTCACCATACCTTCTCGTTACAGAAACTTACTCAAGAGGTGGTAGATGAATTTGAATTGCTCGTAGTTGAAAAAGATATCACCATTACGAAAAAGTTGGAGCAGGACGTCAGGGTGACCGGTTCAAAAGAACAGATTCAACAGGTTCTGATCAACCTGCTTGATAATGGGATTAAATACAATAATGAGGGTGGTTTCATTAAGCTCGATCTCTATCATGATAACGAGATGGCTCATCTCAAGATTTACAACACAGGCCCTGGTATTCCGGAACATGATCAACTACGGGTTTTTGAACAATTTTATCGGGTAGAGAAATCTCGTTCAATCGCTCTGGGTGGTGCAGGGCTTGGCTTAACTATCGTTAAAAAAATCATAGATTTACATTCTGGAAAAATACACCTCTCCAGCCAAAAAGGCCAATGGACAGAGGTAATTGTAAGCCTGCCACGTGCAAAAGATTGAGCCAATAAGTAATTCCATTCACCGATGGCACCAAGATAACCTTTTACTTCATTCTATGCGGCAAGGAGCACTTGCTGCTGCATTCGGTTGTTTGCAAAACGATCGGCGATTTGCCGGAAATGATCCCGGATGTGCAAAAAAGCATCAACCAGAGTTGGATCAAAGTGCACGCTGGCACCTTGTTCAATAATTTCAACACTGTCTCGGTGAGAAAAAGCTTCTTTGTAACTTCGTTTGCTTATCAAAGCATCATAAACATCAGCAATTGCCATTAAACGAGCGGAAAGCGGTATTTTCGTTTCACTCAACCCTAGGGGATACCCTGAGCCATCCCATTTCTCGTGATGCGAGTAGGCTATTTCACGCGTTGTTTGTAAAAATGAGTTTGTTCCAAGTATCTCTTCTACCTCCTGGATTATGCTTCTGCCTTTCTCAGTGTGAGTTTCCATGATCGCTCGTTCACAGCTATTCAGTAAGCCAGATTTGCGAAGTATTTCATCAGGAATTGCCACTTTCCCAATATCATGAAGTGGTGCTGAATGATAAAGTAATGCTCGCATGTTTTTTCCAATTTTATAATGCTTCTTATCCAGTCGTTGGGTTTCCTCCGCAAGAACGTTCATATAACTCTGAGTTCTTTCGATATGATAGCCTGTCTCAAGGTCCCTCATTCTCATCATTGAAGCCATTCCAAGCAGTGCAGCCTCCTGAGTTTTTATCAACTGTGCTGGTTTTTTCAGCAGTCGTTCTTCCAGCACAAAAGAGTCGATTATTCCCAAAGGCTTTTTCATACTCTTTACCCGGTTCGAGAAAAATTTCGAAACACTCGGTAGTCCAAAGGAAAACTGATTTAATTCTACCCGCTCCATTTGTCTCTCCTGTTTTAAATACATGCCATATTCATCAGTGTGTATGCAGGAACTGGTTCAATGTTGCCATCCACGGTTATTTCTACAATTGGCTGGTCGTCCATAATTCCATTCAGGTAAAGAAGGATATCCCGTTCTGACAACATTTCTGGCTCAGAAAAGTTTTTCGCGCAGAGTTTCTTCTCAAATCGATTCTCTAAAAAAGAAACCCAATGATCATTATCTTCGCGTCCATGTTGCCGAAGATAATCTCGAATTGCCAATTGCTGCTCTTCTATCGTAGAATTACTCCATAAATTACTGATTTCTTCAGGAACTGCCGGTCTCATATATTCCTCCGTAGTTTAATTATGCGTAAGGCTGCTATTTGCCTGGAATTACGGTAGAGAATAACAAAGCAAAATGAATATATGATGAAGGCCAGAGAAAAATCGCCGTAAAATTTGTCGGATGCTCTTTCTGTCAGCTAATCTGCATAGCTGGAAAGCGATACACACAGCGATTTACGAATAATTACAGAAATGGTTGTTTGTCCGTCACACACAAGGTTCCGCTTATGGATCTGGCACTAGTATTATACGAAGATCCATCACATTGGTATTGGTGGGCCCGGTAATCAATAAATCGTCTAATTTCTGGAAAAAATGGTAGGAATCGTTGTCAGCCAGATATACTTTGTAATCCAGCCTATCGTTTTCTGCCCGCTCAAGCGTCGTGTTATCAGCAAAGGCGCCTGCTGCATCTGTTGGCCCATCATTGCCATCTGTTCCACCCGATAACATCACAATACGCTGCTCACCTGCGATATCGGGAGCCGCACAGAGCGCAAAGTGCTGATTACGCCCTCCTTTACCCGTACCCCTCAGAGTAACCGTTGTTTCACCTCCAGAGAGGATACAGGCGGGAGGTGCCAACGGATTTCCGCTTACCGCAACCTCTTTGGCAATCGCTGTATGGACGCGAGCAATGTCTGCTGTTTCTCCTTCGATCATAGAGGAGAGGATAATGGTCTGATAACCTCGCTTTTCAGCCTCCTTTCTTGCTGCCTGCAATGCTTCGATATTG
Organism: Desulfobulbaceae bacterium; assembly: GCA_004796425.1. GTDB lineage: Bacteria > Desulfobacterota > Desulfobulbia > Desulfobulbales > Desulfocapsaceae > MADRE3. Next base: position 41,470 of record QZLB01000125.1, read on the forward strand.
CTTCCGATAATTACATTTCTGGTCTTTTTAAAAACCGTGTTATCAGCCTTTGGCGTCTCCAGCTCGGCGGCTTGTTTTCCTTTGATGAAATGGTTCACAACCGATTCTGGAAGCTTTTCACCAATATCGTATTTCTTGATAATTTCCTCACAGTCACTAAAGGTGGTGCGATCCGGCACGGTCGGTCCTGAGGCAATGACGTCAAGATCATCACCGACCACATCAGAGAGTATAAGTGATACCAGAGTGGCCGGATAGGCTGCAACGGCCAATTGGCCTCCTTTTATCTGGGACAAATGCTTCCGCATTGTATTGACTTCATGAATTGTTGCCCCGCAAGCCAACAGCACTCTCGTTGTCTCCTGCTTATCCGCAAGACTCACCCCTGCCACTGATAAGGGCAGCAATGCAGAGCCACCACCCGAGAGTAAACAGATGCATAAATCCTTCTCGGTCGCCATGCGGGCGATTTCCAGGATTTTCTCAGAACCGTACTCGCCGTTTTTATCCGGGACCGGATGAGCAGCCTCAACAACACATACTTTGGATAATGGTACCGTATGATCATACTTCACACTGATAAACCCCGCGTGAAGATTGTCACCCAATAAAGACTCAAACGCCTGAGCCATTGGTGCGGTAGCCTTGCCCGCTCCGATAATATAAACCCGCTCATATGAATCAAGATGGTATGTCTCCGAACCTATGGTCAAAAGATTCCCCTGGCGACGGCAATACCGATTGATTGCCTCTTTGGGAGCGACCGCTCTACAACCCGCATTAAAAATTGCTACACTATCATTTCTTGCTTTTTTGAGTAATGAAGTCATTTCGCTCTACGCTCCTTTGATGACCGAACCTAACGGGCAACGAGACCATGAAAATCAAAAATCGATTCAATGTCGATTGAAACCTGTCTTCTAATCTTCAAATGCTACTGCTTATTTCCAGAAAAGAACAAAACTGCTATCCATACTCGTTTTGGGGCTTGGTTCCGCCCATTTTATAGGATTCGTAAGTATTAGTCAGTCCACTTTTCAAATTAATACTAGGTTTCCAGCCTAATAATGCTGACTTTGATGAATCAAGAAGCTTGTGAGATGCGCCATCAGGTTTTGTGTCATCATAGATAACATCTCCTCGGAAGCCAACAACATTCGATATAAGATCTGCCACTTCCTTGATCGTAATATCAGAACCATAACCGATATTTATATATGACAGATGATCATTAGAAAAATAAAATGGATCAACATGCATCATATGAAGGCAAGCTTGAGCCATGTCATCCACGTGAAGAAATTCCCTACGAGGCGCACCTGTTCCCCATAAGATAACTTTTGGTGTGAAAGTTCGGTCAAGCACACCTGTACCTGCCACGTAGCCAATAGCACGGCACGTATCTTCTGGGATTGGGCCATACAACGCTTGATCTCTCTGAATACCTTTTAAGTCTCCCTCATATGCCAATTTCGCCAAATGGAATTTTCGAATCATCGCAGGAATCACGTGACAGTTTTCCAATTGATAATTATCTCCTGGACCATAAAGATTTGTCGGCATGACTGAAAAATAACAGGTACCATATTGGCGATTGTACGATTCGCACATTATCAACCCTGCGATTTTGGCAACAGCATATGGTGCATTCGTCGGTTCAAGCTTGCCGGTAAGAAGATGAGTCTCTTGTATGGGCTGGGGACAAAATTTTGGATAAATGCATGAGCTTCCCAAAAAAAGTAAGTTATTAACTCCCGCTTTCCATGCCTGATGAATAACATTTGATTGGATCGACAAATTACTATAAATGAATTCAGCAGGATACGCACTATTGGCATATATTCCGCCTACCTTTGCCGCAGCAAGAATTACTCGATCTATTCGATTATTGGAAAAAAAATTCTGGACCGCCTGTTGATCGGTAAGATCTAATTCCGCTCTAGAAGGAGCGAGGATATTTTGATACTTTCGTTTTTTGAGAAGTCGTATAATGGCTGAACCTACCATCCCTCGATTTCCAGCAACAAATATATATTCTTGTTTATTCATAAGAACTGTCACCTATTTATGACTGGTATTGATAAAGAGATCTCATGCCACCCTGCCTTCCTTTGTCTCTTCAGAACTCTGGCCCGGAAATGAGTCCACTCATGAATATTTCAAAATATGAGTAAATTAAGTTTGAAATTGATGCTTCAACACCCAATTTTTGATCAATGAGCGTGCCTAACCCTATCCAACACATATGATTTTAGCTACCAGGTAATCCTCGTTAGATTGGCACAACTTCCCGCCAATATGATATACCTGAAACAGAAAGAAAGATAAGGTACACCTGTCTAATATAAACAAAAAGACCATACAACATTTCTAAACGTTCTCTCTTTCACTCTTCAATTTCGGGAACCATCCCCAAAAGCAAATGCAAAAACCAACTGGTATGGGGATGCAGCAGTCCGTCAAATACCTGCAGGTGTAATAGTCCACCGGTAAGTGGAATCCACAAGGCAAGTGGCATATAAGAATCACACTGCTGCCCCCGTACAACAAATTTCGACAAACGTAGGTAGAGCAGAATCACTGAACAGCTGTAAATGATCGTAAACGGGAATCCCAGGTCACAAAGAAACGTGAAGAACTGATTTTCAGAAGATCTGTTTTCTTCGGGAATGACTGCTGCAAAGGTCTCTTTTTCTAGATACGGGTACACAATAGTGTAATCTTCAAGATACTCAGATCGGGGAGCAACAAGCCCGATCCCCAGCAACGGATTTTTCTGTGCAATATGGTAGGAGAAGAAGACATTCTCGACACGAACCCAGATAGAGATGCTTTCTTTTTTGAAAAAATAGTCAGGCAGTTTGTATGTTTGAAACAGACCGGTGAGCAAAACCGCTGCGGCAACCAAAATCAGCAAAACCCGCCGCCTCATCCTGAACTGGAACCATAATCCCAGAAACAACAATAATGGCGGAAACCAGATCATCGGATCAAAACTCAGTGAGATGACCATAGTGGACAAAACAAGATAGCATGCCCCAAGTATTACAGAACTTTTTTTCTCTTCAAACAAGAGCTGCATGGGTCCATAGGAGAGCAGCAAAATCAGCCCATTTAAGACATGCTTGTGCATGCCGGTCATGACCCGCACATCGTCATGCAAAATATATCCAACAAAACTCATTACCAATAAATACGATAACAGCAACAAACAGAGTCGTCCGAATAATTGGCGGGAAAACCGTTCTGCAAGAAGCCATCGGCCACACCAGAAACCGCCCAGGCCGGAAGAGATGAGACTGAACCCACGCCACAAAGAAGAGGACGGGGTTGTGCTGCCAAAACCGCTCAAAATGCACAGGGCCGACAGGACCATACAGATTATCCAGGGTGTGGTAAGAGAAAGTCTGTCTCTTTTAATGATCAGCAGACTAAGCAGCACCGCCCCGCAGACCAGAGATGAAAATATTTTTGTTCGCTCACCGATTATGATACTGATGTGCGGAATTTGAGTTGCCAGATGAATGCATGCCACGCTGAAGAAGAGCAGTAACCATCTATCGCTCACCTCATGCTTGAAAAATGTACTCAGCATACCATCCTCCGCTTCTCTTCTCCCTGGACCTCGATTCTTAGTTCACCAACCCGTCATTTTTCCATCCAGATAGCCCCTCTGGTATTCAGGATCACTGATCCGTGCGAAAGCTGATGATTCGATATTCACCATACCTGAATACCGGTTTAAATATATCGGTATCCAGGAGGGCAAATGATCGGTGGTTTTGATAGAGCGTTTGTATCAGGGAGTTGAATGGCTCAAAATATACCCCTTGTCTATATACCGATTCTTCCGCAAAATCACTCTCTCTGACCACCAGGTATGAAATACCGTTATTCCTGCAAAACGAGATGATTTTATCGGGATTATCTCCATAATAAGCTGCAAAAAAATCATTTGTTCTCTGTTTGATTGTCGACCAGTATTGTAGGTACCATGGATGCGACAACTCGTAACTCAAAAACACCTTTCGCCTGGCAAATGTCATCACATTGTCCATCACTTCAGGATGTCCTGCGATAAGCGTATCAGTTGGAGACTGCTCAAAAAATTCATACAGCGATTGCTGATCCTGATAATCAGAGATTGCGATGGAGTGAAGACGCCCAGCACCGCACAACAGGAGCACACCAAGCACCAGACAAAAGAATATCCTGGGTATTCGAGCTAACACAGCGCCGCCGATGAGCCCCAGAAAAATGCAGTAAACGATCGTCAGCGGGTACTCAAGATATCGTTCAGGTAAAAAAAGCTGGAGCAGGAAAATTCGGGCGAGCATATACAAAACAAGCGATGCTGCCAACAGGTAGTGCAGGGTATTCATCCTTCTCAAGGCAGCGGGGATCATGCTTCTGTTTGCTCCCCTGATAACAAGAGCGCAATAAAGCACCACTCCGATAATCGTGGCCAGAACACTGAAAAAACCAAACGGCGGATATTTGAGAAACGGTCGAACAAATTCGTATGGTAGTGGCCGGAGGGGAAGAATCTCATATCTCCCCAGTGCTGTAAATTCAGGCTGTCCCTCCATATCAGCCAGTGACGCGACTGGGCCGATCTCAAGTGATTGTGCCACTGTATAACGAAAGATGAGTAGACATAAGCCGATTGCAGCGGGAATCAGTGATAACACATAGTTCCCATACGGGCGGGAAAAAAAAGCAGTCCCTGTATAGTGTACCGTAGGATTTCTATTTTTTATCGTCGGAAACCCTGCCAGAATATGCGTAAAAAAACCGATCAGAAAAAGATACGGGTTAACAAGTGATTGAGCCAGCAGTACCAGCCCCGCCTCCGAGTATTTTTTGCGCAGCAGAAGATAAAGATAGGCGAGCAACAGTGGGAAGACAAATCCTCGTGAAAGGCCACCGGAGATAGAGCCAAGCGAGTTGCCAAAATAGAAAAAAATCGCCAGTGTCATCAAGCCAGAACGTCGATCTGCGACCTCATGTACAATAGCATACATCAATGATGATGCTGCGATAAATAGAATTGCCGTTAACACTTTGCTGAACAGTATCGGCTCCATGATAGAAGCCGCGACCCAATAAAGAAATTGTACTCCCCAAGGAACATAGCTTTTGGCATAATCAGAGAGCAGATGATCCTGAAAAAGGGAGGAATCCCGGTATTGTTGCATCCAGTAGATCTGCTGTCTTACATCATCATTTATCGTATAGGTCGAGGTAAGCGACCCGATATGTGCCAGACAATAGATCGCCAGCGGGATGATCGCAACCAACAACAGGGCACGGTCTGAATGCATCGAATCTGTTTTCAAATGAACCCCAGGAGAAGCCATGGAGCAATTCCTTTACTCATAAGATTTTCTGCCGAATTCACTGATATTTATCATATGGTTTTGTAAAATGTTATAGTTTCCTTTAAAAAGTAGGTTCGACGGAAAAATACAGACCTTCATAACCCCATGACCTCTGGCCGGCTCTCCACATTATTGCCCCTTACCCTGCTCCTGCTGCTGTGGTCAGTTATCATTGTCGTTATTAATCCGATTGGTGAATTCATGATTAATGATGACTGGTCATTCACTCTGGTGGTGGAGGATCTGCTTACCAATAAAACGTTCACAACTACCGGCTGGGCAGGGGGGCCAGCTGCACTGGTTCATATACTCTGGGGAACACTCTGGTCGTTAATCTTCGGCTTTTCGGTTTCAGCACTGCGGTGCGCGACACTTTTTCTGGCAATTTGCACATCCATTGCACTTCTCATTCTGCTTAAAGATCGTTTTCGATCAAGTTGGATTGTGCTGCTTTATACCCTGACCCTCACCGTGAATCCGCTGTTTCTTTCCCAAAGTTTCACTTTTATGACTGACATCACTTTTGTTGCCATGGTAGTGGTGGCACTGTTATTCATTTCATGGGGAATTGAGAAAAACCATTACCCCCTGCTTATTACCGGCTTTTTTTTCTCATTGCTGGCAACGCTTACCCGTCAATTGGGCCTGGCCATTCCGCTGGCTTTTCTGGTAACAGTATTTCTCCATCCCCCGCTTAAAACCATGAGCAGAAGGCACCTTTCACTGGTTGCGGTGCTTGTTGGAATCGTACCATGGTTGAGTTGTGAGCTCTGGCTTGCAACGCTGGAAACCTCTGTGGCAAACCATCCGGTTGTGCAAAGAATCTTCGCCTATCCAGTGGAGAAGGGAGTCTTTGATTATGGTATCTTTCTGTTGTCCCAAGCAGGGGTCATCTGGTTGTATTGCGGATTTTTTCTTTCCCCCCTGCTCATCATCCACCAAAACAAATTACGCTCAATTCACCCTCTTCGAAAACTCATAATCCTGATCACGTTCTTCTTTTGCCTGTTTGAACTTGCCATAATCCTGGGATACATCAGCCCGCCAACAGGGTTCTATAAAAATATCATCTACAATTTCGGCATTGGTCCCATTCTGTTAAAGGACAACTACCTGCTTGGTATCACCCGAAACGTCTCTCTTCCACCCCCGATTTTCTATATGGTTATCTGGTATGCAACCATCTCGGCCCTGGCTTTGGGATACTTGCTGGTTCGCTCAATTCGTCAACTGATTGTCACGGTTCCCCCTAATCATGCCACCGGATTGTCATTTCGCGGGCTTCTCTGTTTGATCTGTTTGATAATCTATAGTGGAACCATCCTGCTCACCGGTTTTCATGACCGATACCTGATCCCCCTGATGGTATTCCTAATTGTCTGGCTGGCCGATCACCAGACCCCGTCCTTTGAAGCGCAAAAGAGCATGCTGATCGCGACCTCAATAGTTTTATTTATCGGATTGTTGAGTACGCTCAGTATCAGGGACTTTATGACGATCAAGCATAGTCAGTATCAGGCAACCCACGATATCTTAAACGAGCGGGATCTCTCCCCCTGTGAGATAGACGGTGGTTTTGAACATAATGGGTATCACTGCTCAAACCAGAAAAAACCTACCGTGACTGGGACCTACAGCTGGTGGTGGGTGACGCAGGAAAAATATCTGGTAAGCCTTGGACCCATGGCCGATTACCACGTTGTTCATCAGGTTCCCTACCGCCTGATCCTTGGATATGATGGGGCCATACACATTCTTCAACCAATCAATCCGGGTAAATAGAGACGATTCCACCATCAGTATTTTCACCTTTTGCAAAAGTCTGCCCATCAGTATTCAATTGTCTCACACTTACAGAGGATGAATGATCAACCCGGATATGTCTGCAACAAAAGAGGCCCATCATAGTTATTTTACTTGCCCTGAACGCTTTTATTAAATAGCATGGCCCTTTCGAGTTGAAGTGGTGAAACTTCCAAAAAAGCAATAAGATGCGTTCATCCCGGAGCGGAATTCCATCTGCTGAGATTGCTATGGTCCTCGCCAAACTGTGATGCAAACGCTGCAGAATCACCCATGAAACACCACGACCAAAACTGGGCTGTAATTATCCCAATGGCCAATGAAGAAGCCGAGCTCACAACCCTGTGCACACTTCTGGCACAGGTTTTTACCGAACTGCAGTCCGGTAAGGCGTTTCTGGTCATCGATACCGTATCCACAGATAATACATTAGCCCTGGCGAAAACGTTTTCAGCGTCCGATTCACGATTTGAAGTGATCTGGGCACCTCAGAATAGATCAGTCGTTGATGCCTACACCAGGGGATACCGGGCCGCTTATGAAAATGGCTATGATTTGATTATTGAAATGGATGCGAATTTATCCCACGATCCTTTCACAATTCCGCTGTTTTTAGAAGCCCTTGATAAAGGCAATGAGTGTGTGTTCGGAAGCCGTTTTATCGAAGGTGGCAGCATGAACGACAGCCCCCCGCTGAGAAAATTTCTGTCCTATTACGGTACCGTGATTGCAAATCGACTACTGGCAACGAAACTAACTGACATGACATCGGGATACCAGGGATTCCAACGTGAGGTTGTTGCGCGCATCCTTGAATACCGGTTGAAATCAACCGGTCACTTCTTTCAGACTGAAATTCGTTATTTATTGCGCAACAGGACTTACAAAGAAGTCCCTATTCACTATCAGGCACCTTCTCCACGGATTTCTTTTTCATCACTTAAAAATGCCTGGTCGTGCCTCTGGTACTATTCCTGGCAACAACTGAAAGGAAACAGGCCGGCTCTATGAAAAAGTCAGCACTTGTCATAACTTCGATAAATTCTCCCGAATCATCGGCCCTTTGGGCCTATGGTTTTGAGTGCCGGCAACGAAATATCCCCTTTTATGTTATTGGTGACAGGAAAAGTCCGAACGATTTTCATTTGGCGGGCTGTGAGTACTGGCCACTTGAAAAACAGAGGGCGCTGAAATGCAGACTGGCTTCTCTGCTTCCGGAATCTCACTATGCAAGAAAAAACCTCGGCTATCTCATCGCTCTGAGAAATGGGGCCGAACTCATCATCGAGACTGATGATGATAACTTCCCAAATGATAATTTTTGGGACACTTTTAACAAATCAGAAACCCTCAAAACCTGTACTATTTCTACGTCCGGCTGGACTAACGTCTATCAGTTTTTTTCCGATCGAGAGGTTTGGCCCCGGGGCTACCCTCTGGAAATGCTTAAGCAAAACGGGCTGAGCTTTCCTGAATGCGATGAACAGACTGTTACCTGCCCGATACAACAGGGGCTCGCAGATAACAACCCAGATGTTGATGCGATTTTTAGACTCACCAGGCAACTACCACTTAATTTTCAAAAAAATATCAGCATCGCGCTCGGTCGTGGGGCATGGTCTCCATTTAACAGTCAAAACACCATCTGGTTTAAGTCAGTGGCACCGTTGATGTACCTTCCGTCGTACTGCAACTTCAGACTTAGTGACATCTGGAGAAGCTTCATTGCACAGAGAATCCTCTGGGTCAATGACTGGCATACGCTCTTTTTCTCACCAACCGTTTACCAGCAAAGGAATCACCACGATCTTCTCGAAGATTTCAATGATGAGATACCCGGATATCTTCACAATCGAACCATTGCCAAAGAACTTGAGGAGCTGGAACTCAAACCGGGAACCCAAGCGTTATGTGCTAACCTGATTGCCTGTTATGAGCTGTTTATTGAGCATGGCTGGGTCGATCATCGAGAACGACAACTGGTCGAAGCCTGGATCGAGGACATTGCCGATGACCCACCAACAGAGGGATCAGTAACGATATGAATTTGTTACGGATGAGCAAAAAAACGATTGGTGGATTGAAGCGTGTGCTGATCTGGTCGGTTGTGATTCTTTTTTCAATTGAGGCTGTCAGTTTTATCATCCTACATGGTGCCCATGTGGTCGTTTATGGCAGGCTTCGGGATTACAACTATGTTTTCTATGATCCCTACACGGTTTTTCAAAGCCGAGGTGGACTGCGCAATACAATCAATCCCGGACCTGGCCCAGTTCAAAAAAAGCAAACGCATGTCTGGCTCTTTGGTGGGTCTACCATGCATGGTTACACGAAGCACGATGAACGAACCATCCCCTCTTATCTCTCGGCGCAGCTGAATTCCCGCACCAACGGTACGCACTATGTACTAAAAAATTTTGGTGAACCGGCATTTAATTCGCTTCTTGAGGTTAAGTATTTTCAAAAAGCGATGATTGAAGAGGAACCCAAGCCTGATCTGGTCATTTTTTATGACGGTGCCAACGACTCGATCTTCCTCTCACAATACCGAGAGCCAAATGGTCACTATGGGATGAGGAGGATGAAAGCCCTTATCGAAAATTATCGAGACAGTTTCCTTGGTTTACTCAAACCCATAAATGCCTATTATCGCTCTTCTTTTACAAAAGAATTGTGGGATAAAATAAACCAGGTGCTGGTACCCATTCGCCCGGATGACACGCTTCTTGGTGATTATCTATCGGAGTTGAAAATGCGTTATGGTTACCTGGCCCGAACCTGCCATGCCCACAACATCGATTTCGTTGTTGTCTGGCAACCAATAAAATGGTCACAACAGTGCAACAAGGAACACCGTGTTAAAGACTCTGTGCTTGAAGATATTGGTAAATTTACGGCCATGAGTCATAATTACAGTCTGATATATGACCGGGTTACTGCTGATTTGGCCCCGCTACCATATTTCCATGACCTGTCCCAAGCAGGTTGTGATGGTCCTGATGAATTCTATCAAGCTGATGGTGTCCACCTTACCGATGAGGGCCGCGCCGCGATGGCGGACCACCTCGAGACGAAACTCAAAGATTATTTTTATTAGCAACCGGCCTGTTCTGACCAGTCCCCTCTCGTTATTACATTGTAAATTATTTATTTTTTTTGATTTCTGGCCGATATTTCGATAGGCTCAAAAGAGATGGCATTTTCGATGAGACACGCATGTACAGAGGACTTCATGCCGGCCAGAAAAACACAAAACCACCTGCTAACATTCTTATCGATCGATTTTCGACACATTGGTGCCTTGTTCTGTATTTTGGTCCTTTCGTCCCTGTTTGCTGGTCCCGCTCCTGGCTCGGCCGAAATGACAATAACACTCACCATTTCGGGAATCGAGGGGGAGCAAACCCACCAGATTGCCAGAGAAATAATTGAAGAAGCATATGCCAGGATCGGTATTAGCGTTACCTTTCTGTTTGTCCCGGGTAAACGTTCACTTATGATGGCAAACAACGGCAGGGTTGATGGAGATTTGGCACGAATTCTCGGAACAGAAACCGTTTACGAGAATCTGTTACCGGTTCCCACCAGAGTTTTGGATTTTTCCGCCGTAGCATTTACAAAAAGGGCGGATATCACCGTCAACAACTGGCAAGAGCTGCAAGGATACCGGGTTGGTATTATTAGAGGAATTCGTTATTCGGAGATCGGTACCCGGGGCATGAACCCTCGATATGCCGACAATATGCAACATTTGTTTCAGCTTCTTGATCAAGGAAGAGTCGATGTGGCAATTGCGACTATCCGAGCCGGTATGTCTGAGATTGCCGTTCATTATCCCCAGGGAGAAATTCACCAAGCAGGAGACGTGCTCCACACTGAACCCCTGCACCACTTTTTGCACCGGAAACATAAGGAAATCATTCCGTTGCTGGACAATGCGCTCAATGAAATGACCCAAACGGGCATAATCAGGAAAATAGCAGAGGAAACGTTTCAGACCAGACTCGCGCCAAAGGAGGCTGATAACCCATGAAATTAACGTATTCCTCATTGGTAGCCATGCTATTGCTCCTGGGTACTTTGACATTCTATCCATCAATCAGTTCCGCTGAAACGCTGAAGGTTGCGTTTGCCCATTGGTCACCATGGAAAATGATCACCGAAGATCATATAGATGGAATTGATGCCTTATCAGGTATGAAATTGTCGTTAACTGTCATCTCAGCTTACTGGTTTCAACCAAAATTTCAGTCAGTCGTCCGATTACGCTGGAGGCACAGGCTCATGCATCGAAATGTCAAAAAACTCAACCAATATTCATTGACAATCCAGAGTCGAATCGTACTGGGACAAATGATAACCAATAAAGTAATCAATCAAATCATTGACGATTTTTTATCGGACTGGAGTCTTGAGGCAGATTAGAGTAGCCAGGGACCGCACTCAATAATTGATGGATATGGCACAAAACACACAATCCATACGCACCAGATTTACCAGTGGTCTGATCGGGGCGATATCAATTTTGATCTTCCTTTTCTCCTGCGTATTTATCGGTTATGGAATTAAGGCCGTCGAAACCCAGCTCCAAAAACAGCTCAACACCATCAACTCCTTTTCGCAAAAATCCCTTTCAATCGCACTGTGGCAGTATAATTACGACTATATCGAAAACTACCTGGAATCACTTTTCCTCTATGAAGATGTAGTCTACGCCGGAGTTCTTGACGGTGTGCTTTCCAGCAGCACACTGATTACTCAGAAAACCGTGCCAGATTTTCATGGTAAAACATTGGAATTCTTTTTGAACTCGGACCGATATATCACTTCAGAAATTTCGCTGGGATACAACGATGAGGAAATCGGCGTCCTCCAGGTGGTGCTTTCCAGGTCTCGTGTGATGAAGCTGGTTCTGGTGGTTGCAGTTGCCTCCATTTTCGTTTTGATCCTGGTGAACCTTGCAATATTTGGTATTACCTATTCCCTTTCCTCGAGATATCTGTTTCGGCCTTTGCGCAAGCTGGAAAATTCCGTAAAAAGTATCGCTGCAGGCAACATGCACCACCCGATTGATGCCAGTGATAAAGGAGAGATTGGACAGCTGGCCATCTCCTTTCAGCATATGATGGAAAACCTGCAAAAGATGACGGCTTCCAGGGATGAACTTAACCAGGAGGTGAGTGCCCGGAAAAAATCGGAACAGAGAATTTCACGTCTTAACGACCTCAACGAGCGACTTCTGGGAAAAGAATCGTTTGGTAATAAGGCGGTGATGATCACTCAAAGTGTCGTGGAATTGCTTTATGCTGATTTCTGCCGCATCTGGCTGCTCCAGGAAGGTGACCTTTGCACCTCCAGTTGCCTGTTCAAACAGACCTGTTACGGAGACATGCCCGTCACCAAGAAAACACGATGTCTGCAACTGGTAGCCAGTAGTGGTCGTTATACACATGTTGATGGGGTGCATGCCCGGGTGCCACTGGGCAGCTATAAAATCGGCCAAATTGGATCCGGGGATTTAAAAAGTTTTATCACCAATGACGTTACCAGTGATGAGCGGATTCATGATCGGAAATGGGCAGAAGAACTCGGGCTTGTTTCATTCTGTGGAGTCAGGCTGCAAGGGCTCGAGGCCGAGACGGTCGGTGTCATCGCGATGTTCAGTCAGCACGCACTACCAGCCAATGATCAGGAACTTTTCCATAACCTGGCGGCAACAGCCTCTGATGTCATCCAAACGAAACTTGCCGAAGAGGAGCTGCTGGTAAGTGAAAAGAAGTTCAGGAACTTTTTTATCAATGCCGAAGTCGGAATGTTTCGGGCCAACCTCTCAGATGGCCTGATGATTGAAGCAAATGAGCAAATGGCGACGATTTTCGGTTACGACACCATTGCAGCATGCGTTGAGCTGTGCAGCCTTACCCGTCATTTTGTTGAACTTGCAGATTCGCCTGATATTTTCACCAAATCTCTTACCCAGAAGGGCAGCTTCAGCGGTCAGAACTTTGAGATAAAGACTCATAATGGTGAAAAAAAGTGGATTGACTTTTCAGCAGTTATTGCACAATCGCAGGTTCACTTTGAGGGCGTCGTCATTGATGTGACTGAAAAAAAACTGGCCGAAGAGCAATTGAAAGAATCCCTCGCAGAGAAAGAAATCTTATTCAAAGAAGTCCACCATCGAGTGAAAAACAATATGCAGATAATTCAAAGCCTGCTCAGTCTCCAGTCAAGTCAGGTTAAGGATGACTATTATGCAAAATTGTTGGTTGATTCGAACAATCGAATCAAATCGATGGCCCTGATACATGAAATACTGTATCAGGCTGATGACATCGCCAACTTTGATTTAAAAAGCTATTTTGAGCGTATTATTGCCAATCTTGATCGTATTTACCGCTTGCCCGACACCATCATTTCTACCAAGATAACGGTACTCTCAGTCAATTTGGACATCGATCTTGCCATTGCCTGCGGACTGATCCTCAACGAACTGGTAACCAATTCATTTAAATATGGCTTTGCAAACCGGTCAACCGGGCAGTTAAGTGTTACGTTAACAAAGCAGGGCAGCCAGTTTTGTTTTATAATCTCGGACGATGGACCCGGATTATCGGATAAGCAGGATCTGCTCACCAGTGATAGCCTGGGTCTGAAAATTGTCAGACTTCTGGTTCAAGGCCAGCTCAAAGGATCTATTTCCGTAAAGCAATCGCCCGGCATGACTATTGAGATTAGTTTTGGAGATCGCTCGTCAGCCTTAGACTACCAATAACTATGAGAAAACCACGCATACTCATTGTTGAAGACAATCCAATTGTCGCCGAAGATCTCAAAATAAAACTGTTGAATTTCGGTTACAGCATTTCGGGCGTTGCCATGAGCGGCGAGGAAGCCCTCAACTCCACGGAAGCGCAAAGACCGGACCTCGCCCTGATGGACATTAATCTTGGCCAGGGCATCAGCGGCCTTGAAACTGCCATTTTGCTCAAGGAAAAATATGGGGTCTCTGTCATTTACCTGACAGCCCACGCAGACGAGCAGACCCTTGACAAAGCCAAGGAAAGTGAACCCTATGGTTTTATCGTCAAACCTTTTGATGACAACGATCTAAAATCGGTTCTAGAAGTAGCCATTCATAAAATGAAAGCTGATCTTCGATTGCGTGAAAGTCATCAATGGTTGCAAACAACCCTGCTGAGTATCGCTGATGGCGTCATTGCCACCGATAATCAAGGTAATATTCGCTTTCTCAATAGTAAAGCAGAAGCCCTCACCGGCTGGGAAAGTGATGAGGCCGCCGGTCAGGCAATAGAAACCGTTTTCTGCAGTATTGATGAACAGAGCGGAAAAGTGCAGGAAAATCCGGTGAGAATGGTTTTACAAAGTGGTGGAGACCCGACACAGGAAAGTGAGTCAATTCTTTTGTCACGGCAAAATGTCCGCATACCAATAAAAACGACCAGCTCGCCAATCGTACTGTCGACGGGGGAAACGATAGGTACGGTGCTGGTTATTAAGGACGATACAAGAGCGAGAGAGGCAAAAAAGGAACTCCTGCACCAAAAGCAACGCGCGGAAATGTATCTCAATTTAGCGGGGGTGATGTTTGTCGCCCTTGATACTCAGGGGTGCATTACGTTAGCTAATCAGAAGGCACGGGAAGTACTGGAAACTGAGGATGAAACTATCATCGGTCTGAACTGGTTTGAACATTTCATTCCCGAATATGAACAACGACAGTTTAAAGAGGCGTTTGTGAAAATAATCTCGGGTGAAAAGGCAGTAAACAGGTACTTTGAGAACCGGATTGTCTCCGCAAAAAAACGAGTGCGCCATATAGCCTGGAATAATACCATCCTGGAAGACGAGTCGGGAAACAGCGTTGGCATGCTGAGCTCAGGTGAGGACATCACTGAAAAAATGCATTTACAAACCAGGCTCTACCAAGCGGAAAAAATGGAAGCTATCGGCACCCTTGCGGGTGGAATTGCACATGATTTCAACAATCTTCTCTCGTCAATACTGGGTTTTACCGAACTTTCCCTTGATATTGCAGAAACAGGGTCGGTGATGGAGGATAATCTTGGAGAAGTAAAATCCGCTGGCCTTCGGGCAAAGGAAATCGTCTCACAGATCCTCAATTTCGCCAGACAGTCTGATACCTCCATACAGCCGGTTAATGTGGGTGAGATCGCCCAGGAGGCAATCAGGCTGATTCGCTCGACCCTACCCGCTAATATCAAACTGATCCAACATTTTAACAGCAATAGCATGGTGATGGGGGTAGCCAGTCAGGTTCATCAGATTTTCATGAATCTGTGCTCCAACGCCATACACGCTTTGGAGAAAACAGGCGGGACACTGCAGGTTTCGGTCTCTGACCTGTACTTAACCAAAAACAATCTGCCTCCAGACACCTCACTGCTGGAAGGTCCTCATGTTTTCATTCGCATATCAGATAGCGGCTCCGGTATTGCTCAGGAAAATCTCCATACAATCTTTGAGCCCTATTTTACCACCAAGGGTGTGGGCAAAGGTACCGGACTCGGACTGTCAGTTGTCCATGGCATTATCCAGGAATACGGTGGAGCGATTCTTGTGGACAGCAAAGAGGATCGTGGCACCTCATTTTTGCTTTACTTACCCGCCAGGATCGAAGAGAACCAGGAGCTTCATAACCAGCGTGATTCGATAGAGCCCGTTAAAGGAGGCAATGAGAAAATACTCTTCGTTGACGATGAGCGGGCTATCTGCAAGATGTCGGAAAATATACTTACCAAAGCCGGATACTCGGTAACCTGCTGTTTAAACGGCGCTGAGGCAATTAAACTTGTACAGGCCAATCCCCATCACTATAACCTGCTCATCTCAGATATGACAATGCCGGGTACCACGGGCGACAAACTTGCCGCAGAGCTGCTGAGAGTAGCACCTGATCTCAAGATTATCCTTTGCACGGGATATAGCTCACTTTTTGACAGTGAAGCGCTGAAGAAGCTGGGTGTCAGCAAATGCATCTACAAACCGATTGAGCGCAAACTGCTGCTCAGCAGTGTTCGAGACGTATTGGATGAAAGTCGCGTGTGATCACAAACCTTCACGAATGGGACCCAGGATGACCTATCGTTTACCGTTGATGATACTACTTGTTATAATCTTTTACGCCACGAGTACCACGGGCCAGACGATTACGGCAAGTGGTCCTGTTTCAATCTGGCTGCACCAGAAAGACAATGTATTGGTTGGGCCAGTGGTTGACATGATACAAGGGATCACGGCTGAAGAAGGGTTTGCTATTAAAACCATGGTGTTACCGTGGGCACGGGCGATTGAGCAACTTAAAACGGGTGAGCTCGATATGATGATGGTAATTTTCAAAACAGCGGAACGGGAAAATTTTATGTATTTCTCAGACCCTTATATCTCTGTTCCGACCGTGGTTGCGGTACCCCGAGGTGCTTCTTTTTCCTTTTCATCACTGGCTGATCTTAAGGGTAGAAAGGGGCTGAAAGTCCGCAATGACAGTATTTCTGATGAGTTTGCGGCCCTGGAATCGCAGCTCGATATCACCAAGGTTGTGTCCTTTGAGCAAATTGTAAAAATGTTGGCTAACAAACGCGGAGAGTATGCAGTCGTTCCCAAGTACGGTTTTCTTGTTGAGGCAAAAAGACTCGGACTTGAGCATGAACTGGAGTTTTTACCGAAAACCATTGCTGAACGGACCATTCATATCGCATTATCAAAGAAATCCCCCCATTCTCATCTGGTGCCGATTATCAATAAGAAAATCAGAGAAATGAAACAGAATGGTGAGATTGCTCAGATGATTAAAATCACCCTCGGCACAATCGAGAACCGTCAGTAGCACTGACCTATCCCTATCCTTTTTAGAGCACTGTAATCTCAATCTGGTGACCAAGTTGTGAATGTGCACCGGTTCCCCGAAAGGTACCGGTAACCGGTGCACAATTCTCCGGCCGGGCAGCAGCGACATACACAATATGCCGATCCGCCACAGCCAAACCATGGGTGGGATCAAATCCTTTCCAGCCGAAACCGGGCAGATAGACCTCCGCCCAGGCGTGAAGTTCCGCCTCCACCAGATCCGGGTCTCCCTCCTGACAACCCGAAACAAACCGGGCAGGAATACCCGCCTGCCTACAGAGAGCGATAAAGACCAGGGTAGTGTCGCGACAGGCTCCCTGGCCAGAAGAAAGGGTATGGGCAACACTTTGAATTCCCGGCTCGTGCCGAATCACCCGGGCAATCTTCTCGTATAAAAACGTATTCAGCTGGTTAAGAAAGATAAGAATTTTGTTTTCAGATTCTTTTTTCAGGTTTTCGGTAAGCTCAGAAACCAGAGTCTCATCAGCTCTTGATAATGAAAGCTCTGCCAGATAGGGGGTGAGCATTGCTATCTCCTGTGGAGGTAGCAAAACGGGGAACTGGTCACCGCAGGTCAGAAGTGAACCAAATGGATTACTATTCGTTGTGGTAATGGTGAATTCTGAGGCAATTTCAAGCGAATCGGTCAGGTTATCAAACCAGACCAGATGAAAGGGGTTGTTTTCCGCATCAAGCCCCATTGACAGACCTGCCGGCTCAGGCATTACTTTAAGCCCATAATCGGAGAGGAGCTGGTACGGGTCATTTCGGGGATAAAGCCGAATTACATGGGGTTCGAGAAAAACCGGTTGGGAGTACTTGTACCAGGTCCGTTGCCTAATCGTATATCTCATGCGTTACGGTCCATGTTTGCTGACTTTTTCGAGTTTAGAAGCAACATTTTCAATCCATTCGGAAGGCAGATCATGTACCAGCGTGCGAAGCCGCTCCTGCCACCACGCTGAAATATCCAGTAGATCTTCATACTCGTATCGATGTTCCACCAACTCACCCGTATGCTGATTATAGAGCACAACATCAATGGGAAAATCAACATCGGAGGCACTGATTCGGGTGGAGTCGAAGGCCAGGCATCCGACTTTCAGAGCAAACAGCAGTGAATCGGAATGGACCAGTGTCCGATCAAGTACCGGTTTTCCGTAACCTCGTTCGCCAATGATGTAATAGGGAGTGTTTTTGGAAATCTCCACCCAGTTTCCTTCGGGGTAAACCAGATAGAGTTTATGGCTTTTATCCCTGGTCAGTTTGCCTCCGACCAGGGCATGAATATCGAAACCCAGCCCGCTATCGACCAGCGCCTGTTTATCTTCGCGCTTCACTTTACGGATTTGATCGGAGAGGTCGTTGACCACTTTATAAAGCCGGTCACATTCATCGAGCAACCCGGCTTCAATATCTTCCTCAAAATAGGTCAGGGTTTTGTCCCTGACCGAGCGCAGCCCCGAGGTCATTATGAAAAACTCACCATTGGCTACCGACAGTGTTCTTATTTTACGGGCGGTAATTACCTCGTTACCCGAAGTAATCCGGGTATCCCCGATTCCAACCAACCCTTCTTCCACTGTAATTCCAAGACAGAAAGTCATCGGCCTACTCCTCATTCTTCTATAAAATCGTTCTGGTGTGGCTCGGAAACCGCAAAAAAGGTTTTAAAAACCGCCTCATCGACCCGATTCATCTGTAATTGCAGGTGGTCGGTAAATTCATGCAAACCCAAAACAAAAATATCCTCGATACTCTGATAAGACAACTCCGCACACAATTGACCGATCATTTTTTCCGCATCATTACCAAAGTAGCCGATCCGGGTTCCTGAAATTTCATGCAGAAACGACTGTGCCTCGGTCAAACAATATAGAACAGAACGGGGAAAATAATGATCCATCAACATGAACTCAGCCACACTAGTTGGATTGATGATACCAACCCGGTGCCGATAGGCTTGAAAACTTGACGTTGCTTTTAACATCGCTGCCCACTGCACCACATCAATAATGGTTCCAACATCCTGAAGGTGGGGTAACAGGACGAAATACTTCACATCGATGATCCGAGAGGTTTTATCAGCCCGCTCAAGCATTTTGCCCAGGTTGAAAAATAACCAAGCTTCATCATGGTCCATGGTATCCTGGGCCAGTCCACTGAGTGTGAGGTTACGTTTTTTTACCTCTTCACAAAACATGTATGGGTTCTCGAAAACAATACCCGGTTTTTTCGCCTCGCGTTCAATCTGATGGAAAAACACATTGATCATTTCCCACATTTCAATCGGGATCAGATCCCTTACGGCACGGGCATTTTCTCTTGCACTTTGCAAGCAGCAATAGATGGAATTGGGATAATCGGGGTCAATGGTCAAAAACCTGATCACATTATCTTTCGTATCATCATCATAACGCTGTTCAAACAGTTTCCGCTCTCCGGTCACAGAAACCAGTGCCGACCAATGGTTTTGCTGCATCATTGCGAGGTCGAGGGTCAAGTGCCAGTTGACATCGAGAAAGCGGGCAATGTTTTCCGCACGTTCAAGATAACGACTCATCCAGTAAAGCGAATCAGCAACACGACTCAGCATCATAAAACCCTTGCGTTATGTTTGGTCCGGCTCTGCAAGCACCCAGGTATCCTTGCTTCCCCCACCCTGCGAAGAATTCACCACCAGTGAATCCTTTTTCAATGCGACTCGGGTCAACCCCCCGGGTAGAATCTTGATCTCTTCTCCATATAAGATGTATGGTCTGAGATCAACATGACGCCCTTCAAAATGATCTCCTACAATCACCGGTGCCCGGGAAAGGTTGAGTGTTGGCTGGGCTATATAGTTTCGTGGGTTGGCTTTGATTTTCTCACCAAATGCTGCCTGTTCCTGCTTTGAAGAGGCGGGGCCAACCAACATTCCGTACCCGCCACTCTCATTGGCAGCCTTGACCACCAGCTGATCAAGATTCTCCAGGACATAACTGAGTTCTTTTTCTTTCCAGCACAAATAGGTCGGAACATTTTTTAGAATCGGCTCTTCATCGAGATAATATTTTATGATTTCAGGTATATAGGAATAAATCACCTTGTCGTCGGCAACACCTGTTCCCGGTGCATTGGCCAGGGTTACCTTTCCTGCCCGGTAAACCTCCATCAGTCCCGGCAAACCCAGAAGCGAGTCCGGTCGAAAAGTTTGAGGGTCAAGGTAATCCTCCCCAACCCGCCGATAAATCACATCGACCCGCTTGAGTCCGCGTGTCGTCCGCATCATCACATAGCCATCGTGAACCACCAGATCCCTACCTTCCACCAGTTCAACGCCGGTCTGCATGGCCAGGTATGAGTGCTCATAATAAGCGGAATTAAACATCCCGGGTGTCAAGATAGCCGCAGTTACCGGTCCACCAGTTGACGGTGCGACCTGATGCATCATGTCAAGCAGCATAGTTGGGTAATCATCCACCGGCCGGATATTGATCTGTTCAAACACCACAGGAAGGGTGCGCTTCAATATTCTGCGGTTTGCCAACACATAGGAGACGCCTGAAGGTGATCGCAGGTTATCTTCGAGCACAAAAAACTCCCCTTTTTCGTCGCGAACCAGGTCCGTACCGGTAATATGTGACCAGACACCATGGGGAGGATTTATACCCACACATTGGGGAAAAAAGCCTTCGGCAGAATGAATTAATTCCGCAGGGACCAAACCGTCTTTGATGATCTTCTGGTTATGGTATATGTCATCGATGAAAAGATTCAGGGCGTAGATTCTCTGGGTGAGTCCTTTTTCAAGAAAATTCCAATCCTGGCTGGAAATAATCCGTGGCACAATGTCGAATGGGAAAATTTTCTCGGTCCCCTCTGAGTGGCCATATACGGTGAATGTAATACCAAGATCATAGAAGAATTGCTCAGCTGCCGCCTGCCGCGCTGCTATCTCGCCTGCCGGTAAAGATTCCAGTCGCTTCTGTAGCACCTGATAGCTGGGCCTGGTCTGCCCCTGTGAGGTGAACATTTCATCGTAAAATGCACCGGTGTCATATGCTGAGAAATCCATACAAGCCTCACTGCAATCTGTTTTCACTTTTTTGGCGATCCCCCGCGAGCGGGAAAACGGCCAGCGACCTCACCGGTTGATCAGAAAACGCACACTACGTAAGTTAGGGGTATTACATCTCATCAATCCAGTTTCTAATTTGAGGCAAAAATTGGCAACATTCCTGCTCAAACTGGCGATAATATTTCTGAAGATCCTCACATGCGCTGCCCATTTGCGAGGGAAATCGTGCTCTTTGAGCCATTCCTGCAAAAACTATCTCCAAACCCTCGATCGTTTCATACCGCATAAGCCAGTCATGATCGATTATCTTCATCAGAGCCGTTCTTGCTTTATCCGGTAATAGTGACTCATAATCTTGGAGCGTCGCGTAACAATCCTGAACGAAATCTGTCAATGATTGCTCACTATAATTATGCCAGTTGCGGGCCAAAAAGTGATCATAAAATATATCGATAATTACCGCTGAATAGTGCCGATGGCGTGACCACAGATGTGCTTTGCTTTTTTTAAATTGTGGATGCGCATTGGTGTAGCGGTCAATCGCCCGGTGCAGTTCTATGCCGCGATGAATATCTCCATGGTACCTTTGCGCCTGCTCACCGTCTACAAAGTCACCGAGAAAATTGCCGACCAATAGTTGGCTTGATGGACCTGAAAGATAGAGGTGTCCCAGAATATTCATCGGGCTACCAATCAATACTCAGGCAAACGTGCGCGACAACACGACAAATATGTAACTCTTTGACGAGTTCGTCGTCTTTGTCGATATTGTTAAAGGTTTTTTTATGCTCCATCGTAGCACTATAAGCTCTTTTTCCTGGATAACGAGCGATAATCTTTCCAGATAGCAATCTCCACGGGATCCATGGAACGAGCCTTGCAAAACCAGTGTTGAAATACCCTATTATTACCTGACAACAACTATGTAAGAGGAAACCAATGAGAGAAACATGGGAAAAGATTTTTGAATACGCATCAATGCCGGTTCATGGAACATTATCGCGAAAATTAAGAAAAGATGTCACCCTCCAGGTCAACGAGAGCAGTGTTTTTGAAAAGGCCGTCATATTTCTCGGTGATAAATTTGTCAGAATCACGGCTGAAGAAGGCAACAAAGTAACCAATTCATATTATGACTGGTCAGCGATTAACTCGATGAAAACATCCAGCCCCAAGGAGTAGTACTCTCTACTCTCCAAGCTAATCTGCGTTATCTCCCATGCCAGACATATTCTTGAGATAACGGTAGACCAAGGGTCGATTCAACCACATACTGGGTGACCTTTTCTGATGAAAACTCCTGGTGATAATACTTACGACCCGCACCGCTTACCTTTATTCTCAGCGCGTCATCCTCGTGGTACGCGCTGATTTTTTGGACAAGATCATCCTGATCCCGAAAAAACACGGCTTTCCCCTCCAGCATCTCCTGAAGCCCGGTCTTTTCATTGATAAACGTTAAAATCCCATTCCCCATAAGCTGAGCCAGGCGGGTCGAGGATGAGAGGTACTCTCCTTCTTTTCGGTTCAGGCTTAAACCCATTTTGGTCCCCGCCAGAACTGCATCGTATTGGGTCCCCCAGACTGCAGGACGGCCCAGGGCGCCGTACGTTTCAAAAACGATATGGGGCACCCGTTTTTTCACTTGAGTTACCAATTCAAAGCGCGGATCACCAGCGCTGCCATTGCCGCAGAAAAGCAGATCCCGATCAAAGGTCGTTTTTTCGGAGTTGTCCATGGATTCAATGGCCCGGTCAACAGGATTGGGAATATAAGAAACTCTTGTTTTTGGCGTCTCAAATTGCTTGATCTGCTCCCCGGCAAGCGAGAGAAAAATATGGTCGACAACATTCTGTCTTTGATGAATTTTGGGCAGCGTCTTTGGCATATAGAGCGCATCGAAATTACGATACGCAATCCTGATAGATGGTAGAAGGCGGCGAATTTCAAGAAGTGTACTGTTTTCGATATTGTCACAGTGGGCGACCATGAGCATATCAGGTTTGAATTTCTCACACCCTTCGATCAGTTTACGATTCAGCCGTTTTCGACCGAAGTACCTGATACCCAGTGGAGAATAAAAGACCCTGAGATCCCGGTCGCTGACATGCAACGTATCGTGACCATTACGGATAAAACCATAATGAAATTTATGCTCGTTTCTTACCCGAGCCTCACCAATCCTGCGCAATTGATAATGCCCGATCTGGATAATTTTCATATCTTTCTCGCGTTCTCTCTCAGGTAGTTGCATCACTGGTAAGCCAGTTTATAGTGTGTCTGCTGCTCAGAAAAACTAGTCGCTTTAAGACCTGCTTTCAAGCAGTTTTGGCGAATTACTCACCGTTACGGAAACACCGCTACTCCCTTACCCGAAGGAAAAGAAATGGGGCGCTCATAATGTTGGTATGGATAGATTGAAAATATCACCGGAGCAAAACTTTGGTTGTTGTGCTGCTGAAATGCAGTATGCTCTGAGGAATTTTCTGATCTGAGATTGTAAGAGCCTCACCACCGCAACCGTCTTCTCAGACTCGTTTGAAAGAAATCAGCAGATGAAAGTAAAATGTGTGTACATGAAGAAATAAATCCCGGAACTAGTCACAATCGCAAAATGAATCAGTGGTTTGGTTTTGCCGGAGAACTTGTGGCCATGATGCCAGGTTCGAGCCATCCTGTACCGTTGCTTACCAATGCACCAGAACCACCACCGGGATTTAGGAATATACAATTACTGGGAACCAATGGCCCCATCACCAGTTACGCTGCCGAAATCATAGAAAAAGCAGAACTTTCTGATGATCTGGAGCTTTATAATCCTCGTGCGCTCCTGCCCATAGTCGACCCAGAGCTCTTTTCTCTGCTCGGTCGAGCCAAGCAGATTATCCATTTTTACCGTACTCACCGTTTTTGCGGAAGCTGTGGGAAGGAAATGACAAATATGCCAAGGGAAATTGCCCGAACGTGTGAAGTGTGTGGTTTGACCAATTACCCGAGACTATCACCGGTGGTGATCATGAGCGTAAAGAAGGACGATACAATTCTGCTCGCCCGGTCCCCCCATTTTCCGAAATCGATGTTTTCATGTCTGGCTGGCTTTGTCGAACCTGGTGAAACAGTGGAACAGGCAGTTGCTCGAGAAGTATATGAAGAATGTGGGATTGGTGTTAAGGATATCCGTTACGTTCAGAGTCAGCCCTGGCCTTTTCCCCATTCACTCATGCTTGGCTTCACGTCCAACTACCATGACGGTGAGATCAAAGTTGATCAGGTTGAAATCGAACAAGCCGCATGGTACTCCAAACACAACCTTCCTGTAATCCCCCATGGAAATGCCATCGCCGGTCAATTGATTCGAATGGCACTTGATTTGTAGCAATCTGTCTGAAATCCCAATGAACTCTGCAGGACTCTTCTTGTTTATCCACTTCCGCATTTGTATTTGGCGATATTTTTATGCTTTAATGAGGGTGTGATTACCTCATTGTGATTTCAATTGGCACGGAGGATGAGCTGGTTGTGAATAGCGCGAATGAAACAATTTTAATAACCGACGACGACCCGCAGATTAGAAAAGTAATTGCCTCCATTGTAGAAATGGAGGGCTACGCGTTCGAACTGGCAGCCAGCGGCGAAGAAGCTGCAGAAAAACTCACCCGGAATCAGTTTTCTCTGTTGATCAGCGATATTCAGATGGAAGGAATGAGCGGGGTGGAACTATTGCAGCATTGCCGGACTCATTACTCCGATATGGCAGTGATTATGGTAACCGGTGTAGACGACCGTACAACGGCAATCCGGACCCTTGAGCTTGGAGCTTATGGCTACGTAACCAAACCATTCCATACCAATGAGCTGATTATCAATATAGCCAACGCTTTGAAAAGACGTGCCCTGGAGATGCAGAACCGGCGCCACAACGAAGAGCTTGAAACCCTGGTCAATGAACGAACTGAGGAACTGGTCCGCTCCCGAGAAGAGTCAATTCAAATATTATCCAAAGCAGCAGAGTTCAGAGACGATGAAACGGCAAGACACAACATCCGGATTGGTCTCTATTGCGATCATCTGGCTCGACTGGCAGGGTTCGCTGAACCATACTGCCAGCAATTAAAAACGGCCGCACCACTTCATGATGTGGGAAAAATCGGGGTTCCCGACTCAATCCTCTTGAAACCGGGACATTTGACAGAAGAAGAATTTCGGATTGTCAAAACCCACCCTCGGATTGGTCACCGAATTTTATCCGGCTCTACTTCTGAAATTCTTCAGCTTGGGGCGGAAATTGCCCTGCACCACCATGAGCGATTTGATGGATCGGGCTACCCCGATGGTCTGGCTGGTAACGATATTTCACTACCGGGCAGAATTACCGCAATTTGTGATGTATTTGATGCCCTGACGACGGAGCGGGTCTATAAAAGTGCCATTAAAACAGAGAAGGCGAAAACAATATTACTCAATGGCCGGGCAACCCATTTTGATCCACATTTGTTGGATCTGTTCATCGAAAACTTACATGACATCCTGGCCATTCGACAAACAATACTCGATTAAGCACACACCCAGAGGAGCACTTCAGTGTCAGCCAATAAGCGAAGATTTACCCGTGTGGTTATAGAGATTCCAGCAACCCTGGTTCTGCCAGGAGAGACCAGACTGACAACACAGAAATTAACCAATCTCAGCATGAGCGGTTGTCTCTTTCCTCATGAAAACGAGCCCATTGCCCAGGGAGCCGCGTGCCGCCTGGAAATCTATCTTGTTGAACCGGATCAGGGACCATCAATCGTTGTCGATGGGACGATTGCCAGATCTGAGCAGGGTTTTGCAGCGGTGAACTTTTCCTCAATTGAGCCCCAGAGCCTCTATCACCTGAAAAACCTGATTCGATACAACTCAAAAGATGTTGAAACGATTGAACAGGAATTTAACTCGCGTCCCGGAATTATTTAATCCGTCGAAATATTGCTGATGTGCACCGTATTGCCGCCATTATTCTTCGCCTGATACATTGCCTTGTCGGCACGTCCCAGCATTGAATCAAGACTGTCTCCAGGATTGAACTCCGTAATTCCGCAGCTCACACTAATCCGCTGTAACTGCTCGTCTGTATCAGTGGAGGGAATCATGGTATTTTCTGCCACATTTTTCCTGATTCGTTCGGCAACCATGCTGCTTTCTGCGGCAGTTAGCTGCGTCAGGATGACAAACTCATCTCCGCCCCAGCGAGACACAATATCTGTAGGTCTCACGGTCCTGCGAATCATCTCCGCTATCTGTTTCAAGACCAGATCACCGGTAAGATGACCAGACCGGTCATTGACCGCTTTGAACCCGTCAAGATCGATCAGCATCACGGAAAAGATAATACCGGTTCTACTATTGAGGTAGAGGGCCCGTTCAAATTCCTGTTGCAGAAGCCTTCGATTAGCAACTCCTGTTAATGAATCCCGGGTGGCCATTTCCTCAATTTTCTGCTGGTATCGCTTCGTGGTAAGGAGCGTAAGGACGAGCACGAGAACAGAAACTGCCAAACCGATCAGGATCGTTCTCAACAAATTCATGCGTGCCTGGGCAAGTGCTTTGGTTTCATTTTGCTCAACAAAGAGTACCCAGTCGATTTCTTTGATAAAACGGGCCGTGAGTAAAATTTGTTGATTGTTTCGTCGAAATTCAAAGTCTTCGGGTTTTTCCCCCAGGGCCAGAAGCTCTGGAGCCAATTCTGCAATACCAGCCATCTGTGAGAGTTTTTGCGTTTCGATCAATTGTTTATCCTGGTGGACCTGTATCGTCCCACTACGGTCTGTCAGGTAGATCAGTCGGTCATATCGCTTCTGGTAGTCGCTGATCAACCCTGCCAAGGTATCAACTTTTACCCCGACACCGGTTACGCCGAGCAACCTACCGGCCTGATTGTGCACTTTATAGTTGATAAAAACGGTCAACGTATTGTGGGAAGCCTCATCGTTATCGACATCAAGATCATAATCCCGATTATCCTTTTTAAAGCGGTAATACCAGACATCATGATCATCATTGGGACTGATCACCTTGTGAATCCCTTTATAGTGATAGTAATTACCGCTTTTCTCAGAGACAAAAAAAGTGGTGAAAAATTGATACCGTTGCCTGATCTGCTCAAGATAGCGAACAATTCTCGATACATCGTGCTCGCCCTCCTCCGCCCACTCCTTAAGAAAGGTGTCCGTGGCCATACTCGAAGCCACCAGGACGGGTTTCATGATTTCAGCAATGATATCAGAATAGATATTATCCCGGGTGAGTGGCAGGTCTTTTTCTATAATTTCCTGATGAATCGCCTTGCGGGTGAGTGAATAGTTGATCAGGCTGGTCCCGACAAAGGCACTGATGAGAACCAGTGCCAGTACAAACAGCAACTTATTGCGGAGAAGATATAAAGTTTTGTGCCTCATGCCCGGTGATTCCCGCCTCTATAACCTGCGACTCAAACAGAGATGTTCTAGTTGGGGCCCAACGATTTTCCAATCGACACAGGGCCGCGTAAATCCCTTCGGTTTAATCAGTGGACAACCGAAGGCCGAATCATCAACATAGATATCACCATAGACTTTGGGGCTGGTAGTCCAGTCTTTCTGGCTGGGATTGTTGTTAACACTGAACAAGCTCACTCCTTCGTTTTCCAGATAACGAACAGCGTCACTGAGTACATTGCCCATTTGCTCTGAATCTGATCTCATGGTGTACAGAATCAGCCGGGCACCGCACTCATTAAGTCTCTTCAGCCATTTGATGGCGTGGGGAACCGGCTTTCCTATTTCAGGAAAACGGTGATCAACAACGGTCCCATCAAAATCAACACAAATATACATAGTAATCCTTTGGTTTTAATTCCTGCGTGAGTCACCATCACTCAAATAGTATCAGGTTCAGGATATGAAAGTCTAGGAATACAAAGGGGATTGGGGGAAATTGCTGCATTTGCAAATGATGGCAGACCACCGTGAATCACCCCTCTGGCAGTAGAGGTAAAAGGTGTAACAGCGAGCCGTACCAGTCCGCTGCATACCGTCGGTACCAACACGGTATGCAGCAGGGATTATCGAGTGACCGATTACAGTATCGGCTTCATGGCACTCATGTAAGAGCGAAGCTCTTCGCCTATGGCCTCTACCTCGGTATAACGAATTGATTCGTTAACGTCAATTAAGTCAAGGTTATCGACGCTGGTGTCTTTGAGCTCCAATCCCTTTCCGATCACATCGACATCAACCGCTTTCATGAATCCTTCCAACAGGGGGACTGCCGCATTGGCAAAAAGATAGCAGCCATATTCCGCTGTATCGGAGATTACCACGTTCATCTCATAGAGTTTTTTACGAGCGATCAGATTGGCAATCAGGGGTACCTCATGCAAGGACTCATAATATGCGGACTCTTCCTTGATGCCTGCCGAGACCATGGTATCAAAGGCCAGCTCAACGCCGGCTTTGACCATCGCCACCATCAGAATACCATGATCAAAATACTCCTGCTCAGGTATGTCGTCTGACATTGATTCAGCCTGCTCAAATGGCGTCTCCCCTGATTCTTTTCGCCAGTTCAAGAGATTCGCGTCATCCTGGGCCCAGTCCTCCATCATGGTCATTGAGAAATGGCCGGACATAATATCATCCATGTGCTTTTCAAATAGCGGCGTCAGAATGTTTTTCAACTCTTCGGCAAGCACATACGCTTTAATTTTAGCAGGGTTGGAAAGCCGGTCCATCATATTGGTAATGCCGCCATGTTTAAGCGCCTCGGTAACCACCTCCCAACCATACTGAACCAGCCTAGAAGCGTATCCCGAGTCGATTCCGTTGGCCACCATCTTGTCATAGCAAAGCAGTGACCCCGCCTGCAGCATGCCACAGAGAATCGTCTGCTCTCCCATTAAATCAGATTTTACCTCGGCGATAAAAGATGACTGCAAAACTCCGGCCCGGTCACCTCCGGTGCCGCATGCATAGGCCTTGGCAAGATCCCATCCCTCACCTTTGGGGTCATTCTCACGATGAACAGCGATCAGTGTTGGAATACCAAAACCGCGAACGTACTCTTCCCGCAATTCGGTTCCCGGTCCTTTGGGTGCAACCATAATAACGGTGAGATCCTTTCTGATCTGCATCCCTTCTTCAACAATGTTGAATCCGTGGGAGTATGAAATACAGGCTCCCTCTTTCATCAGTGGCATAAAGGTTGAGACAGCATTGTTGTGCTGCTTGTCAGGGGTCAGATTAACGACCAGGTCTGCAATCGGCATCAGTTCTTCATAGGTGCCAACGGTAAATCCATGCTCTGTCGCATTTTTCCAGGATTGGCGTTGCTGCTCAATAGCCTCTTTTCGCAAGGCATATGAGACATCCAGTCCTGAATCTCTGAGGTTCAACCCCTGATTAAGACCCTGGGCGCCACAACCAACGATAACAATCTTTTTTCCCTTCAACGCTTCAACCCCATCAAATTCATCAGCTTCCATGAATCGACATTGCGCCAGCTCCTCAATCTGCAATCTGAGTGGAAGGGTGTTGAAATAATTCTCGGCCATGATTTATCTCCTTCTGTTTGTGAACTTTATTCCTCTTTATTAGTCAGCATTTGATATATGATTATTTCTATATTGCGTCAAGTGATTTATCCGTGATACTCTGTTGCAAAATACTCAACAACAAGAACCACCCGAAAACTGACAATACATCATTCCCTCACCCGTTTCCATGGACATCAGAGCACTGAATCTCTTTGTACACCTTGCTGAAACGCTCAATTTCGGACAGACCAGCAGGGTCTGCAATATCACCCGCTCAGGATTAACCCGGACCATCCAACGTCTTGAGAATGACGTTGGGGAGCTACTCTTTCTCAGAGACAATCGCAGTGTCACCCTGACACGGGCAGGTGAACTCTTTCGAGAATACGCACTGGATGTCATTCGCCGCCACCAGACCTTAAAAGTTCAGATCGCCCAGGAACATTTTTTAAAGGGTGAGTTATCAATCTACAGTTCAGTGACGGCCATCTTATCAATCCTTCCCTCGCTTATTCTGCAATTCAGGCGTGACCACCCAGAGGTTAACCTCAAACTGCATACGGGTGACGCCGCCCTTGCCTTACCCAAGCTTGAGAACGGTGAAGTGGATATCACCATTGCGGCGCTCCCCGAACGTGTGCCGGCCAGGATCCAGTTCCTCGAGTTGCTTACCACCCCATTGATCTTTATCACCCCTAAACAAACAGATAAGCTCAGTTGGCAATTTAGTGGCGATAACTGGCATGAGGTACCCATTATTATGCCAGAAAGAGGGCTTTCAAAGGTCCGTTTTGAAGATTGGTTTAAAGACAAACAGATGAGTCCCACGATTTACTCTTCGGTAGCCGGCAACGAAGCGATGATCGCCATGGTAGCCATGGGGTGCGGTATTGGGGTTGTCCCTCAATTGGTCCTGGATAATTCTCCGTTGAGAAACCGGATCAAAGTGCTTGAAACCGCACCCGCCCTCACACCGTTTTCAGTTGGTGCCTGTACCACCAATAAATTTTTAAAAAGCCCCTTGGTACAGGCATTCTGGCAGGTTATTAAAGATACAGCAGTCCCATTAAATCAAAAAAGCAGGAACCAGATACCATGACCAAAATCATTCTCATTACCAATGATGATGGAATTCACAGCTCAGGGTTAGCCGCCCTGAAATCGGCACTCACTCCCCTTGGACGGGTGATCACGGTAGCACCGGATCGAGATAACTCCGCTATTTCACACGCACTCACCATGGATCGTCCTTTACGCATCCAACAGGTAGAGACGGACACCTATTGTGTGAACGGCACCCCAACAGACTGTGTCGCACTCGGGCTTAACAAGATACTCGAAGCAAAACCGGATTTACTTGTTTCAGGAATCAATTTAGGCCCAAACCTTGGTGATGATATTTCCTATTCGGGTACCGTCTCAGCAGCAATCGAAGGCACCATGTATTCAATACCTTCCATGGCGGTCTCGGCAGCAGGACGGGAGCCGTATGACTTTGCCAGGGCCGAGAAAATTATTCGCACACTTAGTTTAAAAGTTATGGATTATGGGCTGCCGGCCAACACCTTGATGAACATCAATGTTCCCAATATCGCCCACCTGGAGGGTATCAAGGTTACCAGGCAGGGGAGAAGGCTCTGGAAACAACCCGTGCAGGAAATTGCCGACCCACGGGGCCGGACATTTTACTGGATCGGTGGAGGCACCCCGTTACTTGATGGGGGCAGGGGAACCGACGTCGAAGCAATTAACAACAACTACATTTCGGTGACCCCCATTCACCTTGATCTCACCAATCACGAGGGAATCAGCTTCTTTAAAGAGGATCTCGGTATCGAAGACTTGGAAAATATTTAAACCATTCAATAGCCCGGGATTATGCCGAACAGCCTCGCCCACTATGGGATCCAGATCGTTACAACCAGACTTGCCATCCCTGCTGCTGATTTGAGATGGGCCTGTATCGGATGTGTCATACCGGACCTGCCCTGGATCGGTCAACGCATCGCCTCTTCACTGCCATTCTGGGATGCTCTATCAATCAGGATCTATTGCATCATCCAGGCTTCATTGTTCTTCTGCTTGATGCTCTGCTTTTTTCTGACTCTATTCAGCCGCACACCAAGCCGGGTGATGGCGATCTTGAGTATCAATGTGTTTCTCCATCTACTCTTGGATGCACTCCAGCTGAAATGGGCCAACGGTGTCCATTTTTTTGCACCGGTGAGCTGGCAGATGAGTGGATTCCAGTTCGTCTGGCCCGAACACCCGCTTACCTATCTGCTCACCGCTGCCGGATTGGTTGGGATCATCTTGGTGCTGCTGAAATACCAAACAAGCCCTCTGTTTATCCTTCCGAGAACTCGCCCAAAACAGTTCGCTGCCATCTTAGTGTTCGGCTGCTACCTCTTGTTACCGCTGTTCTTTTTTTATGGCCCCAAAGGGGCAAATAACCACTACCTCGCAACACTGATCGATAAAGACGGCCGACCAGGCCAGTATGTGGAAGTTGATCGAGCCAACTTTGAGACAAAAACAAGAACGTTGACTCTCTTTACCGGTGAAAAAATCAATTTGCGGGGAAGTCTGCCGGATCACAATACCACGCTTTCTATTCAGGGAGTTTTTGTGGAGCCAGACTCGATCAGGGTGGTGAACCATCATGTTCATCAGAAGCTCAGGAATTATTTTAACTATATAGGATTGGTGCTCCTCCTGCTATTGATCTGTATCTCTTTTCAGCCCGCCAAAAAACATCATAACCG
>QZLB01000269.1 GCA_004796425.1 Desulfobulbaceae bacterium
ACTGTCATCAAATCAGTTGATATCACCACCTTTTCAATTCTCGATTTCAAGTAAAAGAGTCAGGCAAGGATCTTGTTTATTAAGCTGAAGCACTAACTAACTTTAACGTACGACCAGATCTGCCCTGCGGTTCATTGCCCAGGAATCCTCATCGTTTCCGGGATAGAGCGGCCGTTGTGAACCATAACTGATGGTAGTAATTCTGCCTTGGGGCACGCCGAGATTTACCAGATAATTCTTTACATTCTGGGCTCTCAGTTCACCGAGTGCCAGGTTGTAATCTGTGGTGCCGCGTGCATCACAATTGCCTTCCACCACAATACTCATACTTTTGTTGGCCAGTAAATGAGCGCCACTGCTGTTTAGATTGTCGAGTTGATCAACGTTTATTGCACTGCTGTCAAAATCAAAGTAGACCGGAAACAATGGGGCCGTTGAACGGCCATACATGGCTCGATACTCCTCGGACATGGTGTCACCCGCTAACGGATTTGCTCCTCCGCTGTCCAGCGACTCAAGATCGCCTGCAGAAAAGGTGTCACCACCAAACGAGTCGCCCGGGGGCGCTGAACTATCAAGCCCATATCCCTCAGGTTTCATGGATTCTGAAGTGGTCCCATACTCAACAGGTTTTTTTCCACATCCACCAGTCAGGATAGAGATAAGCGCTGCGATCATCAGCAGCTTTATGCATGATATCTTCATGTGTGAACCCTTTATGGAGTATCTTTGATAAGCCGTGGTGTCCAGAAGAGCATGCCTTTTTTGCCAACTTCCCGCTCAACCTCATCTCCGCGCCACTCTTTTTTCTGATCAAGATAGCCGCATCTCATGGCCCGCAATGTAATCGTATGATCATCATCGAGCTGCTTACGAGATATGGTTTCAATGATATCAAGCGGGGTAACACCAAGATAGATCCACGGTGAATTATCCTGCTTGTATACAATATATGCCCCTTCCGGTTCCGAGTGAATTTTGAAATTTACCGCTTGTTCTCTGGACGCGCACCCGGTAAGCGTTAATGCACCTAAGAGTAAGAAAATTGAAAAAAAATTTATGCTTTTCTGCTTCATCATGATGTTCTCACCTAACAGTTACTATTTTTTCTCTAGCTCAACATGAATATCAACCGCGTTGTCCTCAGCTTCAAGCGATGACTTATGTCGGCGATTTATCCAGAATGAAACAATTCTTTCCAGGTATCCCGGCTTTCTAACCTGTATGGTCACGTACTCTGCGGTATCCGCCTCTCCGGTGAATGATACATGAACCGGAGTAATACCAAGCTGGCTGTCGTCTTTCAGGTTGACGACCTCTGCGCCTGCTGGTGTACTGGTGATTTTTGCTGAACCATATTTGGTGATTGAACCACAGCCGCTCAGCAAAATGAGCCAGCAGGTTGCAATGATCATCGATAGCTTCAGTGCATTGGGTGTTCTTTGAGTTCTCATCATCTTTCTTCCTGAAGTTACACAGCTTCTTATCTTGTTTCTTCGTTCTGATTCAAAACAATTCTATTGGAATCTTATCTAGCAAAAAAAGAGAGGATGAGGAATAAAAATATATCGAATGGGTCTCTCAGCTGTAAATAACGGAGAAAAATCGGCTTCTGATTCCTATTTCGAGAGAAAGTGGGTTGACAACCAGCTTAGGCATAGTAACCGTAAAACCTTGATGCGACGGCCTCTTTTTGCTCAAGAGGTAGATTGAAATGTAAACCAGGCGTTACAAACTGAACAAACGGGAGATTGCTGGTATGGAGACCACAGAGAAAGTATTGGAAGTCATGCGTAATGAGGGCAAACCACTGAATGCAGGCAAGGTTGCAGAGCTTGGCAATATCGATCGCAAGGAAGTTGATAAGGCAATGGCGAAATTGAAGAAAGAGAAGAAGATCGTTTCACCAAAACGCTGCTACTGGGAACCGGCATAAGCTCCAGCTGTCTATTTTCATTGTCATGCTGGCTCCTGGTTAAACAGGCGTCAGGGGTCTGCTTCGATAAGCGGCTAGAATACTGCTCGTCCTGAGTTAACCGGAGCCAGTGATCATTCATATATTGCACAACAATTCAAAGAAAATGCCTGGTTTCTTCTCCTGTGAGAAACCGGAATCATTCCTAACATTTTTCTTACCGAAGTCTATTGCTTACCTATCCTTCTTGCATGTTAAAAATGATATATAATCAAGGTGGTTGTATAAAGTTGCATGCGTGCTTGGCAGGGTTTCGATGATAAAATTGGAAAAGAAAAAATTCACTTTCTGAAATCATTTCTTGGGAACCATTCTTCAGTTGTGCTAGGCTTAAAAGGAGCAACTTTTAGGGCTAATGATTGATGCTCAAAACTTGCAAAACAATTCGTTTTTAAAACAGCAAATAGAAAGTGAACGACGTGTCCTCAAAGAAAAAGAAATCAACCGTACGAGCAAATATAGGTAAGAACAGACTCTATGTCAGCCTGGCAGAATCTATCAGTAAAGAAGATATTGACTCAATCTATACCGAGATTCGTTTTTGTGTTTCTGATCTGAGCAGTGGCTTTGATGTCATTACCGACTTGACCAATGCAAAGCTCGGCCACCTTATTGGGGTGAACGTATTTCGCAAGATTGCACAATTCCTGCAGAACCAGGGGGTGAACAGGATTATCCGGGTTACCCCTCAAAAGTCTATTATTGCCAAGCAGCTAGCCCATTTATCGGCCAAAATTCCGGGCTATTCGGTGGAGTATAAATCCAGTATTGAAGAAGCTGAGGAACTGCTGGATAGCCAATCGGGTATGGCACCGGAGCAAAAGTCGGCAGCAGGTGGTGTTTAGCACTTGCTGCTGATTTCATTCTTACCAACTTCACACAAACGTGAAGTGGCGAGGCTGGTCCTGTTCACGACCATATTAAGATTTAATTATGTCAAATAATTCATTTGACCGATGCACCCGCTTTGATTACTTTTCATTTAGTCGTTTGGCTAAATATAAAAACAGATGTCCTTCATATGAATAAACTTACTTCACTATTTAAAGCACTGTCTGATCGAAACCGTTTGAGAATCGTTGCGGCACTGCTGAAAAATGAGGAGCTGTGTGCCTGCCAGATAATAGAGTTAATGCAAGTTACCGGCGCCACTGTTTCGAGGCATATGGGCTTGCTTATCAACGCAGGATTGGTGGTGAGTCGGAAGGAGGGGCGTTGGGTTCATTATCGTCTTCGGCGGGATGTCACGTCTTGGCTGCCGCTAATGGAGTGGCTCGAAGCGCAGATTGCCGACGATCTGGAACTGGCTGCAGATCTGTCGAAGTTAGCAGAAATTACCGCCTGTGATCCTGAAGATATCAGACGGAAGCAGCGCGCTGTTGACGGTGGTTAATTTGAAACCCAGTACTGAACGGAGTCAATGAGATGAGTGAAAAATTGCGGGTTCTTTTTCTCTGTACCGGCAACTCGTGCCGTTCCCAGATGGCTGAAGGGTGGGCGAAAACGTTAAAAGGTAAAGAAATTGAGGCCTATTCTGCAGGTATTGAAACCCATGGCTTAAACCCGCATGCAGTGAGCGTAATGGCGGAAGCGGGGGTCGATATTTCTGACCAGCGTTCAACCCATATCGATGAGTTCAGCGAGCTCACTCTTGATTATGTCGTTACGGTTTGCGGACATGCCCATGAAAGCTGCCCGCTCTTTCACGGGGGCTGCAAAGTCATTCATATTGGCTTTGATGATCCGCCAAAAATGGCAGCAGCGCTTGCGCAGAGTGGGGAAGGTGAAGAAGAACAACTCAACTGTTATCGCAGGATAAGAGATGAAATCAAAGCATTTATCAAAACGTTGCCTGAATCGTTAGGTTGAACGGTTCATCACAATTGAAGCGGTGATCTTCGCCCGTTCGGCGATGACTACCGCCAGTCCATAAAGGAGTGTCTCTGACAATGACTATGCAGAAAAATGGTATTGAAGAAAGAAAGATGACCAGTGTGTTTGAGCGCTATCTCACACTCTGGGTTGGCTTGTGCATTATCGGCGGCGTCTTCCTGGGGAAAATCGCTCCGGGACTT
The DNA here is from genome assembly GCA_004796425.1 of Desulfobulbaceae bacterium. GTDB lineage: Bacteria > Desulfobacterota > Desulfobulbia > Desulfobulbales > Desulfocapsaceae > MADRE3. The sequence continues at coordinate 4,051 of QZLB01000269.1, forward strand.
GCCAAAACGTTGGATGGCATGGCCATTTATGTGAACGATGCACCTGTCGTTTCAATTCCCATTGCGGTGTGTCTCTTTTTCATGATGTATCCGATCATGGTGAAAATTGATTTTGGCAAGGTTGTCAGGGGTGGGAAGATTACCAAACCGGTCTTTTTAACCCTGTTTTTGAACTGGTGTATCAAACCCTTCACCATGTATGCAATAGCCCTCGTTTTTCTGGGCTTTCTGCTCAAAGGATTCATTGGAGCCGAGGCGATGGACCTGGTGAAAATACCGTTTGGGCTTGACCTGCCGGTCGGAGCCACCCATGGTGCGGGCACCGTGGTGCTCATTGAAGGAGTTAAGATGCTGGAGATCCCACTCTGGCGCAGTTACTTTGCCGGTTGTATCCTGCTCGGTATTGCCCCTTGTACGGCCATGGTGTTGGTCTGGAACTATCTGGCCCGCGGCAACGATGGTTTGACTCTGGTGATGGTGGCTCTCAACTCCCTGACGATGCTGATACTCTATGGCGTTCTGGGAGGCTTCCTGCTGGGTGTGGGGCGGCTCCCTATACCCTGGCAGGCATTACTGCTTTCTGTTTCGGTCTATGTCGCGTTGCCGCTTTTTGCAGGTTACTTCTCTCGTAAGTGGATTATCGCTGCAAAAGGGGAAACCTGGTTTCAGGAAAAATTTCTTGGTGTACTCACTCCGATCACCATCAGTGCACTGCTGGTAACTTTGGTGCTACTGTTCAGCTTCAAGGGAGAAACCATCTGGTCAAACCCGTTGACGATTCTCTGGATCTCGATCCCGCTTTTTCTACAGACCGTATTTATTTTCATCCTTGGCTATGGTGCAGCCAGGCTGATGAAGCTTCGCTATGAGGATGCGGCACCTGCAGCCATGATCGGTGCTTCAAATCATTTTGAAGTCGCCATTGCCACTGCAGTCATGCTCTTTGGCCTCTCCTCGGGGGCAGCATTGGCCACCGTGGTTGGGGTGCTTATAGAGGTACCGGTGATGCTCATGCTGGTGGAGTTCTGCAAACGCACCACAGACTGGTTTGATTGACAGGAAAAGGGGAAACCATAACTGCATGGTTTCCCCTTTCTTTCAAGATCACAGCTCAGAGTTTTCTTGAAATTTGGTTGCTCAGTCAAATTCCTTCTTAATCTGCTCAAGTACTTCCTCAGACATCTTGTAACAATGCTCTGGGGCAGGGAATTTACCGGTCAATACTTCTTCCTTGTACTCTTTGAACGTCGCAATCATTTCTTCACCGAATTTGCGATACTGCTTGGCAAATCCTGGGGTAAAGTTGTCGTACATACCTAATACATCCGGGGTAACAAGTAACTGACCTGAACAACCCGGTCCGCCACCAATTGAGATGGTTGGTATGTCAAGCTTCTCGGTTACATAGGTGGAGAGTTTTTCTGGGACCGCTTCAAAGATGATGCAGTATGCACCCGCTTCCTGGAGCGCCAGTGCTTCAGAAACCACCTTACGCGCAGAGTCCATATCTTTTCCCTGAACCTTGAGCCCGCCCAGGGCGCCAACAGCCTGAGGGTGCAGGCCAACATGGCCGACCACCGGGATACCCATCTGGACAATGGCTTCGGTCTTCTCGATGTGATTTGGGGTTGCTTCGAACTTTACCGCATCGACCTTGGCTTCGGTCACAAACCGTGCCGCATTGCGCATGGTTTCTTCGATTGAGTACTGAAAAGAACCAAATGGCATATCGGCAACGACCATGGTTCGATCGCATGCTCTGGCCACCGAACCGCAGTGCAAGACCATCATGTCCATGGTGGCGGTTAAGGTGTTGGGGTGGCCGTGTACGACCATGGCACAGGAATCACCAACCAGAATCATGTCGATTCCGGCATCGTTGACCTTTTTTGCGGTTGGGTAATCATATGCGGTGAGCATGGTGATAGTCTCATTATTGTCCCGCATTGCCTGAATTGTTTTGACTGTGTGTTTTGCCACGATAATCTCCTTTAGCTAGGTTCATACGCTAAGACTTTTTCGGCTGACCCGAAGAGTCTGATTTTTTCTTTTACGACATCTTTCATCGAATTGATCGCTTCTTTCATGAGGGTGGTAAGTTCACACCGATCATGTTGACACAAGAGATGGCGCATCCGCCCAAGATAGGCGCTGCGGATCTCTGTATTTACATTAAACTTGCAGACCCCGTAACCAATTACTCTGGTGATCATTTCATCAGGCAGGCCGGAGGTGCCATGCAGTACCAGGGGAATGTTTACCTTGGCAGCGATTTCATCGAGCCTGTTAAAATCCAACTGGGGTGGCCGATGGTAGGTACCATGAACATTTCCGATACAGACCGCCAGGGCATCGGCCCCGGTTTCTCGGACAAAGGTGAGTGCTTCATCCGGTTTGGTCATCTGCTGGTGATGCGCTTCCACGATTTCACCATCTTCCATGCCGCTGATTTTGCCAAGCTCCGCCTCGACTCCACCATATCCGTTCGTACTCCTGACGCGCTCGACTATCTCCCGGGTAAATGAAATGTTTCGGGCAAGATCGAGCTCGGAACCGTCTGCCATAACAGAATCGACACCATAGCCAAGCGCCTGGTCAATGATTTCTGCTGATGAACAATGGTCAAGGTGTACTGCGACCGGCACAGAGGCCTTGTCTGCCAAACTTGTGCACAAGGAAACCAGTGGCCTCCCGCCCATTTTCAGAGCACTGGGTAATAGTTGCAGGATGACCGGACTGTTCAACTCTTCGGCAGCCTGGACTACAGCCGTGGCACCCTCTAGGTTATAAATATTAAAGGCACCAACACCGTAATTTTGAACCTGGGCGGGAGCAAGGAGATCTTTCAACGTACTTCGCATACTTTACTCCCTGGCCAGCAGTTGTTTGATGTCGGTGAGGGCAGATTCTGCGCCGACATTGCCCGGGTAGATGATATAGGCCATACCCGGATATTTTGTCTCATCACCGAGCTGCCAGACCGGCACTCCCGGTTGAACCTGGCCCAGTACAATCGCCCGCTTTACGCCGAGTCCTTCGGTTGCCGTGTCTGATGATGTGATGCCACCCTTGGCAACAAAATAGCGCGGCTGTATCGTCAATGCTTTGACGATTTCTATCAGGCTCTCAGAGACGATCTTGCCAATCTGCAGGCTTTCTTCGCTGCTTTCACCGGTAATCAGATTTCTGCTGGTATACACCACGACATCACGACCGTCTGTTAAAGCCTGGTTGACATCTGTAACCGCCTTGCTGATCTCACGGTTACGCTCTGAGTCTGAGAGCAAGTTGGTGACGTTCACCGGTAGTGGTGAGATGTCACTATTGCTCAGAAGATGTTCGAGTTGCTGGCTACTCTTCTCGACATAAGAACCAACCAGAAACAGCCCACCGGTCTCATTTCCGGTAACCAGTTCCTCTTTAGTGAGCAGCCCGAGTTGGGCCTCCACGCCATTGGAGGTTCGGACAAAAGATGCAGCGGTGCGGTAGAGGAACTCACGGCCGCGCTTTTCAGCCTCAAACAGGCTCCTGACGACCACTTCCATATCGCGATAGGACACGCAATTTACAAAACAGGCTGACTGGTCGGGTACCTCCAGCAAAACCTCTGTAACACGTTCCGGGCCGCCCTGCCTGATATCATCAAGACTGACCTTGCGTACCTGATCAGCCGGAATCTTCCCACCGGTTTTTTCTTCCACCCATTTACTCATTTCCGAGGTGGTAAAGCCAAAAGCGGCATCTTTGGCAAACGGCGTCAGGGCTGCCGGGACAAGTTTTTCTCCCTCTTTTACGTAGTGAATATCGTTGAGGGTGTATCGTCCTCCTTCCAGAAAGAAGGGGACGATGAGATAAGGCAAGTCGGCTTTACCGATGGTCTGGGCAACGGCGTCAACTTCCGAGGGGAAGTGTCCGCGCAGGGTCGAGTCACTTCTGCTGATGATTCGAATGTTGATACTGGTCTGTTCAGATGCTTGGTGCAGATTTTCACCGATCTCACGACCAAGATGACACGCTGCATCCTCCGTCAGGCTCCTTGAATTTGTCAGAATAAACAGCGCCGGATATGGGCCACGCAATTCATCACTGATCGCAGCGACTGACCATTCAGTGAGTACCGGCAGGTCTTTAGAGGTCTGGGTCCCGGTCGGGTCGTCATCGAGAATGACCACCTTGGTCCTGGTCTGTTCAATTGCTGCCCGAATTTCAGGGAGCAAATCAACCTCCCACTGAGGTTCCAGGGAGTCCAGAATTTCGGTTGAGAGGATCGTGGTTTCGTCCATGGTGTTGTCTCTATGCTAAGCCCAGAATATTGCGTTCCACAAATTTCCAGGTTTCCAGGTAGTCGCCACTGGCCATTAATTTCTCAAGTTCGGTACTGTCAATCCGGTCAAACATCTGCCAGATCTTATTAGTCATGCGGCTATTTGCTTCAAAGGTTCCGCGGATATCCCATCTGGTCGGGGAGGTATCAGAAGTGAAATAATCGCTGTAGCCATACTTTTTCAGGTAATAGAGGAACTCAACATAGTCCAGGTAATGCTTGGTACCACAGAAATAATCCCAATCCCATTTACCATCGTTATCATTGATATGGATATAGTATTTATAGGGGCTTGCTTCCAGGAGCGACACTGCCTCTGCCGGATTCTCGTCACCGTACATGGAGTGGCCGAAGTCCAGGGTGACCCCCATAGAATCATTCTGGATGTCATTGAGCAGACAGAGGGCTTTTGCCGCGGTATCGATAAAGCATCGTCCCCGGGTCTCGCTTGGTTTGTACTCCACAAAAAGTGGAATCTCCCGCCGGTAATCACCCGCGTCTCCAAAGCCATCGACCAGGTTTTTCCAAGCCTCGGCATAATCATATTGAAAGGCAAACTCATAACCGTCACCCAACGGGCAACAGGTAACTTTGTCGGCACCAACTGCTGCGGCAAAATCCTTGGCGTCTTTGATAAACTGCACCGCCTTTTGCCTGATCTCTTTCTGGTTGGATGTCAGACCGCCATTTCTAAACTCGGGTTCTGCCTTAACATTGACGTTTACCGCGGCAACACTGAGGTTGTGTGCTGCAAGGGCTTTCTTGGTCTGTTCCGCATCATTGACTTCATAGGGATAAACGATTTCGACCCCACTGTATCCTTCAATCTGGGCCATCATTTCAAATTTCTGATCGACGGTCAACGGGACATTATACTCGTGGAAACGGTCGGTGGTTTTTGATAAAAACCCGGTAATAATTGCCAACTTCAACATGTCATTCTCCGTTACAATATAAAATGCATTACTACGATTGTTGTTAAGTGTTCGTGCCGCCCTGTTTTGAGAACAGGGATGTTTTGATTTTCTCCAGTCCGCGTTTATACCAGCCGAACTGGCTGATGATTGTCCAGCAGATGATGATGAACAATATCAGGGAAACCGGCCTGGTGAATACCGGCATAAAACTGCCTTGGGAAACCATCAGCGCACGGCGCAGGTTTTCGTCTGCCATCGGTCCCAGGATTACACCGATTACCAGGGGAGCAATGGGGTATCCCATATTGGTCAGGAAGTAGCAGATAATTCCCACCGGCAGCATCAGATACAGATTGAAGATGTTCAGCCCCAGGGAGTATGAACCAAGTATGCACAGCACCCCGATGATCGGCATGAAAAGTGGGGTCGGGATATTCAATACCTTTACCACCTGCTTGGCCAGGATCATACCCGTGACCCACATTGCCATGGAAGCGAGCAGGAGGATGGCTGCGACTTCGAGAATAAAATTCGGATGCTCGAAGGTGATCATGGGACCCGGGGTTACCCCATGCAACATCAGTGCACCAAGCAGCATGGCTGCAGGAGGACTGCCTGGAATCCCCAGGTTAAGCAGGGGGATCATCGCACCACCGACACAGGCATTATTTGCCGTCTCGCTGGCGATTACCCCTTTGAGCTCGCCCTTGCCAAAGGTTTCCGGGTGTTTCGAAGTGTTTTTTGCCGTACCATAGGAGACCCAGCCTGCAATGTCTTCACCGATTCCCGGGACTGCCCCGATGCCAACCCCAATGAGGGCAGAACGGGTGATGGCTGGGATATTGCGAATGACGGTACCAATTTCCGGTATGATACGTTGCAGTTTTTTGGCTCGCGGCATCTGTGATTTCGCCCGAAGCACTTCAATGATCTGCGGAATACCAAAGGCTCCGATCAGCACCGGCACCACTTCAATGCCTGAGTCGAGCTCGGGAAAACCAAAGGTGAACCGAGGAAAGAACTGGAGTTGATCACGGCCAATACAGGCCAGGAACAGGCCCAGAAAGCCGGCGATCCAGCCTTTTATAACGAGATCGGGGGCGGTAAGGGTGCCACTGATCAGGAT